>JAEOSA010000034.1 GCA_016840595.1 Candidatus Hermodarchaeota archaeon
GGTATGGTCGTAGAGAATGTTGCACAGGTTGGCCGGGGCATTCAGCTCCTGGGCGTAGACGATGAACTGCCGATACATGGCTCGAACTAGCCCCCGGTGCCGGTAGTCAGGATGGACGGTTTGATGTTCACCGAAGACCCCTTCCGGTTTGAGAATGGTCTTGTAAAACCCCGCGAGGCGTCCTTCCAGCCGAGTTCCGAAATAGTGGAAACCACTGCGCATTTCGGCAATGATTTGATCAGGATCAAGAACACGCTTTTCCCGCCACACCTCCGGGATATGATTTGCTTGAGGCCACACCAAGGCGAGGAGTTCAGCGATGTCTGGTACGTCGTCTTCGGTCAACTCGACGATGGAAATATCTGGGTCTTCGTCGGGAAACTCCTTGGTGCTGGGTGGCAAGGACATAATGCACATCATTCGCTGTTACTACATTTAACGCTTCTTTTCTTGCATCGCTTGAATCACCTGATAAGCTTCGGTGAGAGCGGTGCAACCACGGCAGCGAACACACCCAGCTCGATGCGACCGAGGATCAAGCTGATGGTCATAGAGGAGTTGAGCACAGTCCAGGTAGACATCGACGGTTTGATCCAAGTTCTCTACATAGGGCGGAACGTAGCTTTCAAGGTGTGAACCCGGATTGGGTCGACAAGGTACGGGGACTGGAATGACCCCGAGTTCAATAGTCGTTTTGAAACCCTGGTGGAGTTGTTCCGAAGTCTCGCCTAGACCAAGGAGGATGAAGGTGCTCACTTGTCCTCTGCCAAAGATTCGGACAGCCTGTCTCCAAGCACTATAGTAGTCGAAGAAACTGGCGTAGTGGAATTTCCCAGGACAGTATTGCTTCCGAAGGGCATCATCATAGATTTCCAAGTGAATGCCCACCGTATCCACACCAGCGTCCTTCAAAGCACGTAGCTGGTCTGCGGATTCTGGAGGCTCCAGTTGAGCATGAATAGGTACACCACTCTGTTTTCGAATAGCGGATACAAAATCAATATAGTCCAGGACACCACGATCCGGTCGATCAGGAGTCCCCATCGTAAGGGTAAGATGACTGGCACGTTTCTCCTGTTTAGCAGCCTTGAGAACTTTGAGAAAATGTACAGGAGATTTTCGCAGCACTGTTTTGCCTTGTTCAAGGCTCACGGGAATGCTGCAGAACTGACACTCTAAACCTTGATCGAAATAATCGCAGTGTTGAACAATGGTTGTAGCCAGACAGTCCGTCCCATGCAGCAAAGCGACATGAGTCATCGGCGTCCCATCCGACAACTTGTTCTGATAGAATTTAGGGGGAGCAACAAGCTGTGTTGGAATAATTTTACCTTCAAAGCTGATTTCGAACCGATTTTCTTTAAGGTGTTGCAGTTCCAGGGCGTGAAACTGGTCGACTTGCTGACCAGTGCGAACTGGAGCATTAACTAGGATGTCATCGTTGAGAAGAAAATAGCTTCCAAGGGTAGGCCCGGCTCCACCCGTACGCCCACGCATTTCATCAGATGGAAAGTGCACTCCCCGGGTGAGCATTGCCACCTTTAGTCGTAGAATGTCGCGATCTAAGTTTTGTGATGACATCATTTTCGCCAATCAATATTAATCGATGATAGTTTCACCTTAAAGTTTCGCTCTCACCATTTCAAGTAGTAGCGACAGTGTTAGTGGTCCCCTCCAATGGTGTCGGAATTGTAACCTTTCTACCATTTAGAAAAAAGAGGAGAAAGGAGCTCTCTTAGACAAAACTAAGAGCTCCCCTCATCTAGCTTTGCATTGGAATTCAGTTGATTCGGAATATGCCAGGGGCTTTGTAAGGAGCAACTACTGGGCCGTCTGGGGTATACACAATTTGCCATTCGATATAGCCACTCATGTGTACATTGCGACCATTATAGATTTCCCAGCCTACGGCCACTTCAGTTACTATACCGTTCATCCGATATTTATTGTTAGCAAATGAGAGGACACCTTTGTCAGTTCCCATAAGAATTAAATCACCTGTTTCAAGCTCCTGAGATTCGAAATCAAAAGTCACCCATTCATAAATTGCCCAAATTTCACCGTAGAATAAGACGTTTCCTTCTCCGGCACTGTCAAATGGTTTTCCTGTACCAAGATTGAAGAATACCATACCATACTCTACTTCATTGATAGTAATGGTGCCTACCCATTCAGGTACGTCTTCGGAAGGACCGGTCCAACCCAAATTAAACTCCAAGTCCATAGCACCGATCAAGGGCTTTTTCGCTTGTACCGGTGTAGCTGCGACCAACGCTAGTGAAAAGGCACATACTAGTAAGATAACACTCCATTTTTTCAGCTGATTCACCTCCCAATCACTGACTAGAAACCAATGATCTCAGAGAACTGCTCGTTCTCCAATGATGCAACCCAGCCAGCTGCTAAGCGCAGCCGTTGTTTGCAGGTGTCTCTAGGGATGCGTGATTTATTTGTGAATGGCAAGTGATATCTGCAAAATTACGCAGAAATCTGTACAGAACGGTGAATTTTTGCAGCACTGGCTGCAAAATCGTGCTCAGAAGAGGTATTATTTAATAACTCAGTGAGCTTAATTGCAGACATTATAGGGAAAGAGGTAATCAATTCGTGATGTCAAGCTGTGATTGGAACCGATGATTCCCTTCAGATTCTTTGTTGAGCGTGCCTAATGTGGATTGGCTGGATAAAGCCTTACTCTGGCAGTTGTATGGGAATGCCCGGATTTCCTACCAAGACCTTGCCAGAAAGTACAATTTAACGTTCAATGCAATTAAGAACCGAGTGAAAAAACTCGAAGAGATTGGAGTAATTCAGGAATATACTGTGGAATTAAGCCTTGCGATGCTGGGTTTGGAGCCACTTCAAGCACTCATTACCACTGATGGCTCGGAAAACATGAGAACGCTGATTGACCAAATTGGTTCTTATCAATTGATTCGACTCGCATACCGTCAGGCAAATCGAATATACAACTCCATGGCATATGTAGCTGAGACCAAGGATTTCTTTGAACTTAAAAAATTTCTAGAATCACTTGATGCGGTTACTACGGTGGAACTACACCCATTGCTAACTTTTGTTCCGGATGCTCCACCCCACAGTAAAGCACGAAGTCGGGGAGAAAAAGTAACCTTTACCCAGAGTCAATTGAGCACACTACAATGCCTTATGGAAGATGTCCGTATGCCCGTCAGTGAACTCGCGAACCGGACTAACTTGACTCCTCGACGTATCAACAAAATTCTCAAAGAGCTTCAGGAGGGGGGTGGCGTGCATTTCACGATTCGCATCAATTTGTTAGCTCATGGTGATGCAATTCTTGATTTATACATTCATTATGATGAAACAAAAACGCCGGTCAATGAGATTATCACCTGGTTTCAGGAACATTATTCCCTAGAATTCTGGAACGCATCGCAATGGTTGGATGAGTCGGTTATTGCGGTGGGTCTTATTATCGAAGACCCTATCCGGGTTGGAGAGATAACTAGGTTGGTGCGTGAAGCCACATTTGTTGAAGCGGTTGACGACTTTTTGGTTACTCCACAGACTTATGTAAAAATGCATTATCGTGACCCCACTCAGCACTACTTAGACGAACTATTCAAAGAAGCAGGACTTTAGCCCATCGTAATGGAAATATTAGAGGAGCATTTTTTATAGGATATTTATCCTATGTGAAGACACTGTAGGGAAAGATATAATCTAAATCGAAATACTACGCTGAAGTAGGAACCGACAATTACCTTCAAGCGCTTGGCTGGAAGTGTTGGACCTGGATTGGCTTGACAAAGCTTTGTTGTGGGAGCTGTTTGGGAATGCCCGCGTCTCATTCCAAGACCTTGCCCGTAAATATGAGCTTTCGTTCAACGCGATTAAGAATCGAGTGAAAAAACTCGAAAAAGTAGGTGCCATTGAGGAATATACGGTTGAATTAAGCTTGGCTATGCTGGGATTGGAACCGATTAATATCTTCATAGAAACTGATGGTTCTGAAAAAATCAAATCGCTTATCGACCAGATTGGCAAACTTAAACCGATCCGAATGGTCACTCGTATTAGAAATAAAAAATATTCTGCTTTCGCTTTCGTAGTCGGGACTACCGACTTCTTTGAACTAAAAATGAACCTTGAATCACTTAATCCAGTGACCAAGGTGACAATCCATCCAGTGATGAATATAGCCCCTCAAGCCCCACCAAAGAGTAAAGCCCGGAGTCGAGGTCAGAAAATCGTGTTTACTCAAAATCAGCTACGAGTATTGAAGTGTTTAACAGAGGATGTTCGAATGCCGGTCGTGGAGATTGCGAAAAAGACCAACCTAACACCACGGCGGATTAGTAAAATCCTTCATGAGCTACAAGAGGGAGGCGGAGTTCATTTTACTATTCGAATGAATTATCTGGCTCTTGGCGATATCAATCTTGAATTGTTCATACGATATGATGACACAAAAACAGGGTTCGATGAGATTGTCAAATGGTTTCAAGAACACTATCCTCGCGAACTTTGGACCGCTGGTCAAATGTTAGATGAGTCCAGTGTTGGGATATCGCTTCTTGTTGAGGATCCTACCAAGGTTGGAGAAATTACGAATATCGTCCGTGAGGCCACATTTTCTGAATCAGTTGATGATTATATGATTACTTCACAATCTTATGTGAAAATGCATTACCGTGATCCCAGCCAGCACCACTTAGACGAGCTGTTCAAGGAAGCCGGACTCTAACTCACTTTTATGGAATAAACAAAGAAAGGCTATTTTTAATAGGGCAGCAGTTCTAAGTGCTGACATTGTAGGGAAAGAGGTAGTTACAACAAAACAAAATGTTGTTTTACGAACCGATGATTTCCTTCGATAGCCTGGTTGGGAGTGCTTAACGTGGACTGGCTGGACAAGGCCATTGTATTGGAGTTATATGGTAACGCCCGTATCCCTTACCAAGACCTTGCAAAAAAATATGACCAGTCTTTTAACACCATAAAGAACCGCGTGAAGAAACTTGAGAAGGGTGGAGTCATCCAGGAATATACTGTCGAATTAAGCCTGAACATGATTGGTGCCGATCACCTTTTCGTGGCTATCACGACGGATGGTAAAGAAGATATCAAAGCTCTAATTGAAACAATTGGGAATCATCGGTTAATCCGACACAGTGAGCGATTTGACTATCAATCATATGGCGCCCAGACAGTTGTTTGTGGTACAACAGAGTTTTTCGAATTGAAACAATTTCTCGAAAGTCTACCTTCGGTCAAAAAGGTGGAAATTCACCCTATCAAGTTGATTATGCCAGATGCTCCTCCTCAAAGTAAAGTTCGAACTCGAGGTAAGAAAGTGGAATTCACTCTGAACCAGCTACGCGTTCTCCAGTGTTTAACGAAAGATGTCCGAATGCCTGTCTCAGAACTAGCAAATCAGACCGGATTAACCGCTAGACGAGTAAGAAGAATCCTGGGTGAATTGCAAGAGGGGGGAGGAGTCCACTTTACGATTCGCATGAATTGGATATCAGTCAGTACAGTTGTTTTGGATATTACAATGCGTTTTAACGAAAAGAAAGTAACAGCTTCTGATATCGTTGGTTGGTTTCATAAGCAGTTTCCCCTTGAATTCTGGGGAGGGTTTGTCTGGTTGGATGAACCAATAGTAAACGCTTCATTGAATATTGCTGATCTCACCAAAGTCGTAGAAATTACTCGTAAGGTCAAGGCTGCAGGATTCGCTGAATCCGTTGAGGACAGCGTTACCACTTCTGCTTTTCATGCCCCGACGCATTATCGAGACCCAAGCCAGACTCGGTTAGCAGAACTCTTCAAAGAAGCAGGGCTTTAACTCGACTTACAGAATTCAACCGCCGCTCTAGTGATTTTAGGTGAATTATTACTATGAAGATAACATCGATTTCATTGAATACAGGGGGCAGATTCTCCTGAACTGTCTCCCAAGCCACTTCTTGGAGAAAGGTTGCATCTGCTTCGGTTACATTCACGCAGTAAGAAGGTAGTGGAGGTGATGTGGGATGATAGGAGAACCCAACGGGACTTTCGCCAAAAATGGTCGCGTAAATAACTAGGGTAGCAAGATAGGTACCGTTCATACTGGAATGTTCCACATCAGTGTATAACTGAAAATTGGGGTGTGTCTCATTTACCTTCTCAAAGGCAAGACCCACAGGTGCGACTAATGCATCAAAATCTGCAGCGAGATCATAATGGGCCTGGGCAATCTCAGACATGGATAGCAGCTCAAATGTCTCGTTCCAAGGATAGTCTCCAGACCAAGGCGGTTTACCCAAATGGTTCCATGGCATGAACAATACTGGCTGAGATTCTGTTTCACTGATTGCTTCGAGTATCAGACGGGCATTTGTTTTGAAACTTTCAAAATTAAATTCAGGAGTCCCCTGCACAATGATGTAATCATAGTTTCCACTAACAATTTTGTATGATGATGCAGGATAGAGTTGCACTAATTGGCCCGCCTCTATGTAAACTGAATCTGTCTCAATTACTCTTGGAGGAGTTGTACAGTTTCCTACTTGCACAATATGGAAATCAACTCCTTCATTGTGGTAAGAAAGGCTGTTGCCAATGAACAGGAGCTTTGTAGGGGGTTTCGGTGGTTCAATATTCATTCCCAGAAAAATCGCAAAAGCCAAAGTGGTTGGAACTAATATGATTACAAACAGAATTAGTCCTTTAGATTTCGGACCTAATTCCCTTATTTTTTGAAAAATTGCAGAAACCAAAACAGCATCTCCTTAGATAATAGTAGGCTATTAAGTGACATATGAATGAAGTGTGAGAAACGAAAGCAAAAAATTGCAAAAAATCACATAGCATTGTCGAATTTTGCAGTTGTATGTGCAAAATCATTCAATTTGGAGGTATTATTTTTATAAAACACCAGTTATACTGGTTTACATTGTATTGCTATAGATTGCATAATCCATGGAAGAACCAGTTCAATGTACTTTCGAGTTCTCTCCAGCTGGTTTGAGGGATTGGATGTGGACTGGCTTGATAAAGCTATTATGATGGAGTTATACAGTAACGCCAGAGTGTCCGTGCAAGACCTTGCGAAACAATTTGATGTATCATTTAACACGATTAAGACGCGTATCAAGAAGCTAGAGCAGACAGGAGCGATTCAGGAATATGCGGTTGAATTAAGCCTTGAAATGTTGGATGCTGAAAACTTGTTTATCGACATCACGACTGATGGTAAGGAAAACATGATAAAATTAATCGAGCAGATTGGAAATCACCTGCTAGTGCGGTTTGTGTATCGCACTGGAAATCGAAAATATCATGCAAGGGCTGTAGTTGCAGGTACAGTGGAGTTCTTTGATCTCAAACAATTCATCGAATCACTAGATAGTGTCAATATGGTTGAAATCCATCCCTACATGTGGATTGCTCCCTATGTTTCACCTCAAAGTAAAGCACGAACACGGGGACACAGAGTTACTTTTTCAAAGAACCAGTTACGGGTCCTGCAGTGTCTTGTAGACGATGTCCGAATACCTGTTAGGGAAATTTCGAAACGAACTCGACTATCACCTCGTCGTGTTACTCGCATTCTTGCTGAGTTACAGAAGGACGGGGGTGTGCATTTCACTATGAGAATGGTATTATTTGGTGATGTTGAACTCAAGTTGTTCGTTCGATATGACGAAACCAAGACCACTTTTAATCACATTATTGAATGGTTCCAAGAGCATTATTTCTTCGAGTTTTGGGGAGCCGCTTTGTGGCTGGATGAGCCAGTGCTTGAAGTGTTGCTGTATCCAATTGATAAAGTCAAGATTAGTGAAATCACTCGCGAAGTTCGAAAATTACCTATTGTTGATTTGGTTGAGGATTATCTTCTAACAAAAGACTCCTTTGTTAAAGGTCAATATCCAGGACCAAGCCATATCCGATTAGTAGAAATGATTAAGGAAGCAGGGCTTTAGATTGGTACTAACTATTATTCTTTGATTTGTGTTCTGAATTGTTCAAAAAATAGGGTTAAATCAACATTACCTCCACTAAGTATAATGCCAATGTGTTGGTTGACGAGTCGGTCCTTGATTTTGATGAGTCCAGCAAAGGAGACGGCGCCGGAGGGTTCGATGACGAGTTTCATGCGTTCCCAGAGGAATTTCATGGCATCGATGATTTCGGTTTCGCTGACGGTGATGATGTCGTCAACATGTTGGCGGATGATGGAGAATGTACGATCACTGAGTGAGGTGCGGAGTCCGTCAGCGATGGTGTTAGGGTTCACGCTTGGAACGAGTTTTCCGGTTGTGAAGGACCGATAGGCATCATCGGCTTGTTCCGGTTCTACTGCGAAGACTTTAGCATTAGGGCATAGGCCTTTGGTGGCAATGGAAGTGCCACTGATGAGTCCTCCGCCACCAACGGGTCCAAGAATGGCATCGAGTCGTCCAGTCTCTTTGATTAATTCAAGAGCCGCGGTTCCAGCTCCTGCAATGATGCGGGGATCATCGTAGGGATGGATGAGCACGTATTTGTGTTTCTTGATTAATTTCTGAACTTCCTGGGCTCTGGCGTCAACTTCAGGTTTGCTGAAGATGATTTTTGCGCCATAGCCTTTAGTGGCATCAATCTTTACTTGCGTGGAATTTTCTGGCATGACAATCGTGGCTGACACTCCTAGCAGCTGGCTCGCGAGAGCTACGGCTTGAGCGTGGTTTCCGGAGGAGTGGGTGATGACGCCACGTTTCTTTTCTTTGGGGGTTAGTTGGGAGATGGCATTGTAGGCTCCTCGGAATTTGAAGGCGCCGATGCGTTGGAAATTTTCACATTTGAAAAAAACTTTACAGCTGGTGAGTCGGTCTGCGGTGAGTGAGGTCATGACGGGGGTTTGGATGATGACTTTGCGGATGCGGTTGTGGGCGGCTTTGATGTTTCCGAGGGACACCATGGTGTAGTATTTTGTGTTTGTACGGCATAAGTATTCTTTTTTGTGCTTTTCAGGACAGGTTGTAGGCGGCAAAGCCTTTATAACGCTGCAAACGCTGAACCTAGCCCTCTTTAGCTATTGCTACGAGGATTGTTGGAGTATGTCAAAACGAATTGTTGTGGCAATCGGTGGTAATTCGCTCATCAAGGATAAGGCTCACAAAACAGTACCCGACCAATATGCGGCGACCGAAGAAACCGTACTCCATATCGCTGATCTTGTTGAACAGGGCTGGGATGTAGCGATCACACATGGTAATGGCCCCCAGGTCGGTTTTATTCTGCGTCGGTCTGAGCTTGCCAGGCATGAACTTCATGAAGTGCCTCTTGACTTCTGTGGTGCGGATACACAGGGGGCAATTGGCTATATGCTCCAACAAACCCTTTTTGCTGAATTTCAGCGTCGTAAGATGCAGAAACAAGCGGTCACTGTTGTGACGCAGGTCCTTGTCGACCGTGATGATCCAGCCTTTGCTAAACCCAACAAGCCTATTGGGTCGTTTATGGATCAGGAAACCGCTGAAACCCGAATAGGGGAGGGATGGCATGTAGTGGAGGATGCGGGACGTGGGTGGCGTCGGGTGGTCCCGTCACCGATTCCAAGGAAAGTGATTGAAGCCCGTGCAGTAATCAACCTCTTAGAAGATGGATTCGTTGTCATTACCGTCGGTGGAGGAGGTATTCCCGTCATTGAAGAAAACGGGAAATTAACTGGGGTTGCTGCAGTAATTGACAAGGATCGAGCTTCAGCGCTGCTCTGCAAAGCCATCGATGCGAAGCGGTTCATCGTGTCAACTTCGGTTGACCGAGTCTATCTGAATTTTGGGAAACCCGACCAAACGCCGATTGACAAAATGACAGTGAGTGAAGCTAAACGCTACCTCAAAGAGGGGCATTTCGCTCCAGGGTCAATGGCTCCGAAAATTGAATCCGTCATTACCTTTATCGAGGAAGGTGGTGAGCTCGCAATCATTACATCTCCTGAAAACTTGGCTCGAGCCCTCAAAGGTGAAGCAGGGACACATATCACACCCGATTAGGATGTGAAATGGGCGTTCACTATGATAAGGAAGATTGCTCAATCGGTCGAAACTTATTCTAGCGAGGAAGTTATCCAGCTTCTAGATCATGTGCTACCTATTCTGAAAAACGAGCCACGCCTGATCAAATTACCTGTCTCACCATTAGTGTTCGTTGGGGATACTCATGGTGACTGGGAGGCAACACAGGGCATTTTAGATCAATTCTGGCATTCAACAACGGTCTTTGTTTTTTTGGGCGACTATGTCGACCGTGGATCCTATCAAATTGAGAACCTGAACTTATTGTATGAACTAAAGAGGAGATACCCAAAACGATTGATTCTGTTGCGGGGGAATCATGAATCACCCACAGTCAACCGTCAGTACGGATTTTATGATGCAGTTCAACGCACATTTGGTGAGCTGAGTGAACGGTATTGGGCGACTTTTGCCCATTTACCTTTAGCTTCGGTAAGCCCACATTTGAGGATCTTTGCTGTGCATGGAGGAGTTCCGGAGCAGTTGACTTCCATTGATGAAATCAATGAGTTGCCGCGTGAAATGGAAATCGAACATCCAGTTGCGTTTCAGCTTTTATGGAATGACCCCCAAGAAGCTTTGAAGGGCTTTGCTCCGTCATTTCGTGGCGGGCGAGCTCGGAACTTTGGTCAGGATGTTACTATTGATTTTATGGCACGGAATAATTTGGATTTAATTGTCCGGGCGCACGAAGTCTTTCCTCATGGCTTTCATGAATTCTTTGACGGACGAGTGTTGAGTCTCTTTTCCTGTCGCAATTATCGGGGTCCGATTGACGGAAAAGCGTTTTATGTTAGTGCGACTGGAAACCGGGAACTAATCCCCATTTAAACCTGATTCGGGTCGGACTACTTTGATTGCACCGTGGAGCTCTGTTTGAGTGAATGGTTTTTCTAAGAAGAACACTTGTTCGAGGGTGGCTACATCTTTTCCTAAGAGGTGGGTGCCCATGAGGATGACACCAAATCTTTGCCGCTTCAAGCTTCTGATGAAATCAATGGAGAGTGAGCGACTGAGCCAGTAGTCGAATAGAATGACGTTGGGTGGCGTTTCACTAGCATCTAGGGCATGGCGAAATGCGCCAGTTTCGCGAACTCCTGGACACACGGTATAACCATTTTGATGTAAGATTGATTCGAGACTAGCCCGCAGAGAATCATGAGGAGAAATTACCATTATCGCTGTGGTCATTTGGTTATCATTCCTCCTCAGTGCTCTTTGGAGTGCTTTTGTCCCGTTTGCGTTTGAACATGGGGAGAAGGACGTGAAACACGGTACCGTAACGTGGATCATCGGTAACGACATTGGTTACTCGGAATTTCCCGCGAAAGTATTCGACCAACGCAGGAACCAACAGAAGGCTTGGATTCGCTTTCTGGGGTTGCTCAGGATCTGAACGAAAGAGGAGGACCTTTTCAATATCGGGTAAGACCCATTTTGGATGAACTATATCGGTCTGCCAGTAATCAACACCGAATTCGGTTGTCTGTGAAAAGGTTACCCCGATTGTAGCTGGCCCTCCTACATCCTGTTCGATTGCCAATCGAAGTAAGGGTTTGAAGATTTGGGCGACATACTCGTTGGCCATAACTTGGCACTTGTGTTCGGGAAATGCGAGCGAGATTTGACTTTGAGACTCTGGGATTAGTTCTTGTAGTTCTGCCATAATTTGTGGAATGACCTCACATACATCAATTCGTGTAAAGTCAGGGAGTGCCTCAGAGTCAATAAGACGAAGCAATTGAATACTTTTCATAATGTATTCGATTTCAGCGACTTCCGTTTGTATCATTTCGAAAATTTGCTTTTGCGCTTCAACGGTTTCTTTTCCGCCACCCAGTTCAGTTAGACTCAAGATCGATTGGATGCGATTTGTTACGGTATTGCTGAGTATGGCGAGATAGTAATCAAGACGACCTAAGTGGGATGTGGATGGTGTTCGGAGACGTCTCTCGCTAATTGTGAATCGTCGTAATTCATCACGCACACGACCTATGCCATCAACGAGAGAGTCAAAGTTATCCGACACATCTTGAAGTTCAGTAAACAGTAGACCCGGTGGTTCGGTATAGGCTATCTTTCCTGGTTCATTTACAAGGCTCGTTTCCTCGTCGAGGCGTTCTAGCGGTCGATAGAGTATGCGGGAAAGGTAGTAGGCGATACCGCCTCCAACGATCAGGATTACGCCCAAGCCCATGAGCAACCCGGATCCGATTGTTTGGAGGGCGACGGTAGAATGGGGGGGTGTAAGATAGACAAGTAATACTCGACCGGTGAGGGTAATGGCTATTGTTGCAGTGAGTGTTGTGACAATGAGGAAGGAGATGATGATCAGAACACGGGAAACGATTTCGTATTTGATGGAGACAGGGCGAATGGTAGCCATATTTTCAAGACTTTCACTGAAGATTGCAAAGACTGCGATTAAGAAGGTGAAAATGGCGAGTAATATCACCGAGTCAGCAAGCGAGCCGGTATAGTAGAAGCTGGCAAAATCTGACCAGCCCATTGCGTACTGAAAAGAGAAGAGAGTGTAGCCTATAAGCAGTAGGAGACTTGCAGCTACAAAGAGTGCCCGGCTCAGCTGACCAATGATTTCCTTTGGGGGATTCTGATTGAAATAAAACGTCCAAGCAAATACTGCGGTGAAAAAGCCTGCGAGGATTCGGAGTCCTAGCCCAATAGCAGGAATAGGGGGCGGTATGTAAACCAAAACCAGCTGGTAGGTTAAATAAATACAGGCAACAAAGAAAACGGTGATGAGAAAGTAACCGGCAAATTGTCGCCATGATTGGCGGCGTTGCCCCACGGATATGAGGGCAAATCCCACAAGGAGTACTATGTTGGCGATGGCGAGAAGATACACGGAGCTATTTGGAAACGTGAAAGGGAGTCCTAGAAAGAACACTTCGATGAGGAGCCAAAAGTACCCAAGCGCTCCAAAGAAACTGGTGACGGCTACAATAATGGCAAGCCGACGTGCAACTGGGTTATGAAATCCTAAAAGAATGAGACATACACCAAAAATTGTTAGGAAAACCAAAACGTAGGCGCTAATTAGATAGACTGATGCAATTTGAGGTGCAAACAATCCAATAATCATGGGAATAATGGAAAGGACAATGGCGACTGGAAAGGCAATGACGGTGAATTTTTGAGCGTAGCTGTTGAACCACCGGCTGCCTTGGATTCGTTGTAACACCTCACCCACACTACCTTTTACAAGGTGGTAAACAGGAGAGACGAGTCAGGAGCTAAAAAGCTTTGCACAAAACAGAAGGTTCCCTACTCAATAGCGGGTTTCTTACTAAGCTCTGACGATAAGATGAGTTCTGCCAATTTTTTGAAAACATCACTCACAGCATAATCGGTTTTAGCACTTGTCTCAAAATAAAGGGCATTTCGGTCAGCTGAATAGACACGCACCTCATCGGTACTCACTGTCCGTGAGTCGGCTAGATCGAGTTTGTTCCCTACGATGACGATTGGAACTTCTGTGCCTGAATATTTCCGAATTTGATTGAACCATTTTTCAACATTGACAAAACTTTGGCGAACGGTGATATCAAACACCAATAATGCGCCTTTTGCTCCGCGATAATAGATTGGACGAACGCCAGAGTACCGTTCCT
>JAEOSA010000202.1 GCA_016840595.1 Candidatus Hermodarchaeota archaeon
ACCAACACTAATTGAAGACACCATCTCAACCACTACCCTCAAAGCACGAACCCTCGCTCCCTATCTCTCTAAATTCTCTCACTTTTACGTCCTTGGGCATGGATTAACCCATGGTGTAGCCTTAGAAGGCGCGTTGAAAATCAAAGAAGTCTGCTATATCGTTGCTGATGGCATGTATTCTAGCGAATTCAAACATGGTCCATTAAGCATCGTCGAAAACGGATATCCCATCATTTTTACAATCGCACCTGATGATGCGGAACATATCGTTAACCACTTAGCTGAAGTTGAATGCCGTGGCGCTCGCATCATTGCTACTGGCGATGACCATCCACTACTAAGACGATATGTCAGAGAAGAAGACTTCCTTGTCGTACCCAAGTCAAGTCAATACCTAAGCCCAATACTCCAGGCAATCCCACTCCAGCTCATTGCCTACCACCTCGCAACATACAAGAACATTGACCCAGATTATCCCCGGAATATCAGTAAAACCTTAACAGTTCGATGAAGTAATTCCCTTTTCTCCCTTACTCCTGGTACACATGTTGCAAATGTAAGAAATTCAGAGCATTGGTAGTTGTAGTACTAGCAATCACTTCAGTTGTTGAACCTTTGAGTTCAGCAATTTTGGCTGCCGCAAGCGGAAGATTTGACGGTTCATTTGTCTGCCCAGGAACAGGAGACAAATATGGCGCATCAGTTTCCAAAAGCATATTCTCCAAAGGCATAGCCTTGGCAATACGTTGCATTCGTTTCCGCGAAACAACACTAGTGGGAACGCTCATAAAGAACCTTTCTTCTGCTGCTTGTTGAACATGTTCAGGATCATTAAAACAATGCAGCTGGACATCGAACATCTTCTCTTCCCGTAAAATCTGCATCGCATCAGCTTCGGCCTCTCGCGAGTGCACAACTAACGGTAAATTCAACTCATCAGCAAGGTGAATAAATTCGATAAACGCTGTCTTTTGATATTCTCGCTCCCTGGCATCTTTCACCCAATAGTAATCCAAACCCACTTCACCAATTGCCACAATATCTTCTGCATGATCATAGATGGCACCAATAGCACGTTTGACCATCTTAGGCGTAGCTCTTGGAGGATGTAAACCAAAGGTGGGCCAAATAAATCCTGAAAATCGTTTCTGCAAATCTAATGCCTTAGGGTAATACTTCGGTTCAACAGCACTCACTACGACTCCAATAACTCCTGCTTCTCGAGCGCGACCAACGATAGCTTCAGCCTTTGGGTAAAGCCGAGACATCTCCAAGTGTGAATGGGTATCGAAAAACCTCACGATGGAATCCCTTCGCGATAGCGTCCTCTCGAAAGCTTCAAAAGGTTTTGCCCTTACCGCATCCACACAACAAAAATCTATAGCTGATTGAAATGGATCTTCGTGGCAAAGACATGATTACTACTCAAGAGTGGACACGAGAAGAACTCGAAGCAATTCTCAAATTCTCAAAGGATTTGAAGAAAAAGACGAAAGCTGGTAAAACTTCCCACCTTCTATCTGATAAGACCTTTTTCATGCTATTCTACAATACAAGCACACGAACTCGTGCCAGTTTTGAAACGGCTCTAACTGAGTTAGGCGGGCACGCTCAATTTCTTGAACCCGGTGCAATGCGCCTTGGTGAAGGTGAGAGTGTTAAAGACACTGCCAATACGCTAGCCCGGTACGGGCACGGCATCGGAATCCGTATCCTAGAAAAAGCGGTTGGCTATGTTTATGGACGTGGAAACCAGGTTCTTCGCGAGTATGCCAGGTGGGCGAATATTCCAATCATCAACATGGCTGATGACAAATTCCATCCTTGTCAATCACTAACGGATCTCATGACCGTTCAAGAAAATTTCCCGAAAATCCAAGGAAAGAAATTCCTATTTTCATGGGCTTACAGTCGCCATTCAAGGTCTTGGTGCAGTGTACAAAGCGCAATTCTTACTGCAACACGTTTTGGTATGGACGTGACCCTTGCTCATCCTCCTGGATTCGAACTTGACCCTGAAATCATGGACTGGTGCAGCCAAAACGCCAATGAATCTGGGGGTGCGTTTTCCATTACGAACGACATCAAAGAAGGGTACTCAGGAGCCCATGTTGTCTACCCCCGTTCATGGATGAGCGCTGAATGTTCTGCAATGGGCATCGATAAGTGGGGCGAAGACAGGGAAGCACAACTCCATGAACAATATCAAAATTGGATCTGTAACTCTGAGCTAATGGATTTGGCAAGTAAAGACGCAATTTACATGCATTGTCTCCCAGTCTTTCGTGGAGAGGAAGCCACAGACGAAGTTGTGGATAGCCCCCAGAGCGTTATCTTCGACCAAGCTGAAAACCGCTTACATCTTCAAAAAGGTCTTCTCTCGCTAGTAATGAGCGATGAGAATCTACTCTGAACTACTCCGGGTATCCCATTATAGCCGCCATGATTGCCTTCTGGGAATGAAGCCGATTTTCGGCCTCGTCAAATGCAATGCTCCACTTCCCATCTAGCACTTCATCCGTTACTTCAAACCCTCTATCTGCGGGCAAACAGTGCATATACTTAACATCTTTCGCGCCTAAATCCATCTTTCTTTCGTCAGCAATCCAGTCCTTATTTGCATCAAATAATTTCTGACAGCCTTCCCAATCCTCCGCGGGAGCAATGGGTGGAATGTGGTGCTTACTCGTCCAGCACTTAGGATACACATAATGTGCACCAGCGAACGCTTCTTCCATGTCATTAGTGACTTCAAAGGAGCCACCATATTCAGCAACGTTCTTTTCACACATTTCAAGAATCTTAGGATCGAGTTCAAAACCCTTAGGATGTGCCAGTACGGTGTCCATACCCCACTTAGTACCCATTAGAATGCCACTTTGAGGTACGGCGAGAGGCTTTTGAGTACTCGGGCTATACGCCCAACTCATCACGAATTTTTTGCCTTGCACTTTTGGAGAAACTTCTTGAATCGCCTGCATGTCTGCCATCGCTTGACATGGATGATAGACATCGCATTCCATGTTGATAATTGGGATATCAGACCACTTGGCAAACTCGAGAAGAACTCTGTGACCCCGTCCATAAATCCACTTTGCATGTGATCCGTAAATTCGAATAGCTACGGCATCACCCATACGGGCTAGTACACGAGCAACATCGGCTATTCTTTCACTGGTATATGCCTCTTCATCGTCGGGTAATGCGGGTCGATAGACATCTTGAGGAGATAGGAAGTGGGCATGTCCTCCCATCTGGGTCATTCCCGCCTCAAAGGAATTCCTCGTCCGAAGCGACCGATTGAAAAAAATCATGAACAATGTTTGTCGTAGAAGATAATCATGCGGCTTCCGTGCTTTTTGTAATTCCTTGATTTCCATCGCCGCATCGATGAGCGTCTGCAGCTCTTCTTGCGTCCAATCTTGGATTGTTAACCAGTCACGACCACGATATTTTCCAACTATCTTAGCACTCATATCTAGAGACACCTCAATTATTTGCGATAAGAGCTAATAGCACTTTTAATTTGTTTTCCATCTACTCTGAATTGTGACACCTGCTCGATCGAGCAGCTTCTCACCCCGTTTATGGGCATTATTAATGACTTGGTCTTCATCTAATGTTAACAACTTCCCCTCATGGACAAGGATTTGTCCATTGACAATCGTTGTGTAGACGTTGAAACCATTTGCAGCATAGATGATATTACTCACCGGATTATAGGTTGGGGCTAAGTTTAGCTGTCGTGCGTCTACTAGAATCAAGTCTGCCTTTTTACCAACCTCTATACTCCCAACCTCTCGTTCCAAACCCAAGGCTTTAGCCCCGTTGATTGTCGCCATCTCTAGCACGGTTTCTGCAGGCATTGTGAGGGGATCAAGAGTACGTGCTTTGTGGATAATGGC
>JAEOSA010000203.1 GCA_016840595.1 Candidatus Hermodarchaeota archaeon
AGTGGCAGGTCTAACTATCGAGGTATCGGGAGCTCCCGAGCTCAGCCCTGGAACAAATGATGTGTGGGCATCGATTCATCTAAAGTCTAGCAAGGATAAGAATGTCTCAATTACAACTCGGAGGTTTCGTATTCCGATCTTCAACATAGCAGAAGGGAATGTTGCGGTTGGGGAGGATGATCGACAACGACGAATGATTGTTGCAAGCAGGGACTATTTTGTTGAACTAGCCCGGGAGGGTGGAACGGTAACAATTCCTTTCCCTTTTGGTGCAGGAGGCTCTCTGTTTCTTCGTGGAGAAATTGGTCCACCATTTGGTCTAAGCCCTTTTCGATATGCTGAACAGGATGTACAAGTGTACCAACAGGAAGCGTCAACACAAATCACTTTAAGTGCGGAGCATTTTGAACGTCCACTTCTTGTTGAAACACGTGTTATTCTTGAAAAGAATAGTCCAATTATTCAGCAGGAAACTTGGGTCACTAATAATGGATCGGAAAGTCATACATTTCAACTGCGCCTTATCGGACCTGGAGGCATCACAGTTGGTGCAGGAAAGGCAATCGTTCCATTGACCTCAGGCATAGTCGAAGATAGGTTGTCGAGCCTTCTAGTGACTTACCCGGCAATCTCCAGTGATCCAGATGGCTTTAGGGAAACTTGGGTCGCTGCAACAGCACCCACCTTTACGCGTGGTCAAGTATGGAATCCTGAGAACGTGGAAGAAATCCGCGTCGGACTCGGTCGTATAGGGATGCTTGGTTATCGACCCGTCACGTTGAGTTCGGGAGAAACACGAAGAATTAGTCAAGTTTTCTATGTTTCACGTGTGATTGACTGGCAAGGGGTTCGTCGCATTTGGCAAGAAAAGGTAGAACAACGGATTCCTCTTCAAAACGAAGAAAGAATTCCAATTGAAACGTCCTCACCCATGCGAATTACTCCACCGACGATTATCATTCCTCACCGAGATACGATCAAACGGGATTATACTTTCCAGTATGTATCTACAAGCCCTCAAACAGGTAGATTCACCATTGAACCTCCTCCAAACTGGACCGCATCATTGAGGTTTCAGAATAAAGCAGAGGCAGGGGCATCAGTGTTGGTCGAGAACGTCACTGATAAGAATCTCCCACAATTGCATTTAGTTCTCACACCAACTAAGACTATTCCTGATCAGTTTGCGATTTTTAATGGTCAAGCGAGTTGGCAAATTCCTGTTGGAGTACGTCAATCGTTTCCCATTGTGCAGTTGGGTTCATCAAAAGACGTTGTTGAAATCATTGAAGAAGAAGACCAAGGCCTGCCAGGTTTCCGCATTTTGAACGGTGTACTTGAGTTCAAGATTTCATCAGATTATGGTGGCTGTCTTTATTCGCTTAAGAACTCGTTAGGAACTGAACTCCTTCGGACTGCGTTTCCAACCCCAACACCTAATGTGTTTGCGCAGAACTACTACGGGGGATGGCAACCCTTTGTGTCAAGTGTTGATGAAGAAATCTTTCAGGCAACCACTAACCAAGAGAAAATGCGAGTGAAAACCTGCGAAATAGGTGATATTTGGAAGGGCGTGGAAATTCGATGGAAAGGGAAGTTACAGTCCTGTTGTCGGGGAGTGAACTTTGTTCTCCAATACCTAACGGCTCCGGGAAGCCCACTAATTTTGTCTAACTGGGAAATCAGAAATTCGACCACTGCAGCTCTTCGATTATTGGCGTTTCAAGGTCTGGATCCTGCCTTTAACGGAGATCTCTCCGATGCTATCCTCCGAACACAGTGGGGCGATGATATAACGGATTTGCGAGGTAGCCCAATACCTGCCGCGTTTATGCCTGATTCGAATTTTACATGGCTTCAGCGAAATCCATCGAATAACCAAAGTGTTGAGAGTACAGCATTTCTTTCTTCAGGAACCCAGCCTAGCTTACTTGTGCTTTTGACCCATGAATTTAGTTGGATCTTCTCTTATTCTGATCTCTTCCTTTGGGCAAAAGAGAAACGCACCATACGATCAGCACTTTTCATCAACCCACCTAATGAGACACAGATTGAACAAATCCAATCCCTTCTCGATGTACTTTTCTAATGGTTTCATAGAGCTTTGGTCAGAAAACCCTCTACTATAGAATGACTTATTTCTTCTAAGAATAGAAGGTTATTTAGGCTAGGACCTGCCTTTGAGGTAGTTGGCTTGCTTCAGCGAGGAATCGGGCAGTGAAACTTTTAGTCTCGTGTCCCACATGTGGTACAAAGGGTGAACTAGAGGTTCCTGAGACTACGTGGGAACGGATGGAATCGAATATCATTATTGGACGAGTTCCACCTGGCAAGGTCTGTGAGCATGGCTTCAAAGTGGAGTTTTCCCGCTCAGGCTTGGTTTTGGGATATCATGACCTCAACGCTGAAGCGAAGGATTTTCAGATCCGCCCTGTGAGTTTTACCGTTCAGAGTGCCATTCGAAATCTGAGCCTTGATATAGTGGCAGCATTGTTGACTGCCGGAATTAGCGAGGAAACAATTGTCCTAATGGGTTCGCTAGCCGTGACGATGGGTATCCGCGAATTCATGGAACGGGTGTTACCCGACAGTGTGGATGTGGGCTCAGCGATCTATATGGTGACGAAGGAAGAGTATGCGGACTTACCCGAATCAACGAAGAAACATATGACAGTTGACCTTTCTAAGAAAACGATAATCAATCCTGCTTTTGATGATGAACAGTTGGAGTGGGTGCGGCGAGTGCTTCAGCGTGCGAACATGGTGACTGATCAAGAAGCTTCTGAGGAGATAATTTTGAAAGAGACCTCCAAGTTACGCACGACGGTGAGTTTACTTCGTCATCTAGCTACTCGGCGGGGTGTTGGAGTGGAAGGGAGAAAGAAGGCGGGTCTCGAATAATCGCTATGCGATTTCTTGGATTATGTTTTTCCGTTTGAGCTGCGGTAGATGTCGATACAGGAGAGTTTGATTTGGGTGTGTATCCGTTCAGGGATGAGTTGGGATTGCCAGAGGGCATGTAATCCTGAATAAAGAAGGCTTTCAATTTGAGGGTCTTGGAGAAGATTATGGCGTGGAGAGAATCGGGTAATTTCTTTCGCGATTTTTGCATCATTTTCGAGAGCCGTTTCAAGGGGTTCTTTCAGATATTTCACGAGCTCAAGTGAGAGTGGTGCTACAGGTGCGGTTCGCTGTCCAATCGACAAAGCCTTGATCTGTTTGGTGGGTGGGATAACAAGTGGTGGAATCACAATGAGTTTGGTTGTATCATCGGCACGTTTCAGACCCGCTAGATAGATTGGGACATAAATCGGTTTGTCAAAGTCAGCTGGTAACGACGCGCCTGGTTCAATGAGATACTGCTGAAATGTTGAGAGTTGGTCTTGACTAAAGTGTATGTGATTGATTATGAGGTCATCAACTTCTGTTTCATAGCTTTTGAGTTTGTCTAACCTATCGCGAGTCTCCTGAAGGCGGATTTCTCGTTCCTCTTCTAAAGTGTCAACTCGCGCAATCTCTTTCTTTTCTTGGGCTTCATAGCCATGGCGGACTTTTGCTTTTCGTTCCTCAGTCTGACGATCCAAATCATCAAGAGCTCGTTGTGTTTGTTGGATCTGTTTTCGCGTTTCTTTTGAATGATTCCGCAGATCTGTTGCAAAGGTGTTGAATTGATCAAGTGTCTGATTCAGTCGATTGAGATAGCTATCAGCGCCTGGGTTACCGCCAGTTTTCTTTGCCATAAATTCTTCGAGGGCTGCATGTTGTTGGGCGATTTCTTGGTTGATGGGTTCGAGGCTGGTTTTCAGTGGTACGAGTAGTTTCTTTTCTTGGTCTTGTCGCCAGCGGTCCACCCCAGCGATATCTTTGTTTTCTTGTTTTGCTAATTCCGTTA
>JAEOSA010000204.1 GCA_016840595.1 Candidatus Hermodarchaeota archaeon
GGTTGGTGGAATTATTTCGGAACTACCGAATCCTTTAACCGTTTACGCCCTTTGGCCCATTGGATCAGGCGACGCTTGCGAGCGTTGATCTGGAAACATTGGAAGAACTGCCGAACCCGATTTGGGTTGGGGTCAAATCTTTCCTCTTGACAAATGGAGGGATTTTGCTATTGTTGTTCCATGGCGAGACCATTAAGAATACAATATCCGGGAGCGTATTACCACGTTACTTGCCGGGGTAACGAGCGAAAGGAAATATTCTTAAATGCGCATGATGACAAGGTCTTTTTGGAAAAGCTTTCACTGTCATTAGACATCTATAATGTGTCGCTTTTGACATATGTTTGTATGTCCAACCATTTCCATATGCTGGTAACCACCCCTGAGGGTAACCTCTCTGAATTTATGCGCCATTTCAATATCTGCTACACTTCAGCGTTCAATCGGAGGCATCAAAGGGTTGGGCATCTTTATCAAGGGAGGTACAAAGCTTTTCTGATTGACGCTGACGATTATCTCTTAGCGGTGTCCCGCTACATTCACCTGAATCCGATTCGGACCAAAAGTTTTTCGAATAAGACAAATAAAGACAAATGGGATGCGCTTATACGATACAAAAAAAGTAGTTTATCCGGCTACTTGTCACTGGGGAAAAGAATCGACTTTGTTGATTATAAGAGTGTCCTGGATTATTTTGGTGGGGATAATCGGAAAGGAAGGCAGGGTTATCGTCAATTCATAAGAACGGGCATTGAACAGGACGAAGCAAACCCACTTGAGTTAGGCAAGGGCAATGGGATTGTTGGCGAAGCTGACTTTGTTCAATGGATCAAAGAAAAGGTTTTGAACAAGGAGGCATCAAAGAGGGAACAGCCGGCCTTTAGGGAATTAAGGAAAGAGTGTGAGCCGGAAGGACTGATTGACCATTTTGCTCATTTGATCGGTAAAGATAGGGCGGAAATCTGTAAGCGGGGGAAGAAATCTTTAGAAAGAGCCATGCTGATGGAATTGCTTTACCGTTTTTGTCAGATTACCCAACCTGAAATTGGGAGACTGGTAGGAGGTATAGATTACAGTGCGGTTAGTCAGGCCCGGCAGAGGTTGCAGACCATGTTGAAACGCGAAGCAAAGTTGAGGAAAAGATTTGATGAATTGAGCAACCAAGTTCTCCAATTGTCAAAAGGAAAGATTTGACCACGACCCTGTGACCACGACCCTGTGACCCCGACCCGTGCATAAGACCTGTTGCCAGCAGCTGAGTGGCGAGGGATTTGTCCTTTCCCACGAGGTTACCGTTTGAGGCCTCTTAACCGCTTGCAACGATTGAACAAAAAGGAGGTAGGGTTGAAGAGATAAGAAGAGCCTTCGGGCGATTGCGACGCCACCAACTTCCTCAGCATGCCAGACCCTTGGTGTGGAATTTGTGAAGTTTGTTTAAGTAAAAGGACAGCCATTTCAAAGGGTTAGGCGGATTCTTAAAAATTTCCTCGACACTTCCAATAAATTTATTGGAAGTCTGCCTGCACTATATTGTGGACGTATTAAACCATTAGACTTGGTTTACACCTGAGGATGTGTTAATCGAAGTGAAAAGAAGGTTGCAGAACTGAAAAAGTGGAGTCCTGGCAGGCAGCGAATGTATTTTCCATCGGATTGATGGCGATTACAGGCCAAGTTACACAGAGGAGCATGGCTGTCATGCGTGAGAACGAACTTTCTACGACAAGCTCAATCAGTAATGAACGGATCGAGACCATCCTGCTGCCGGACAGGTCAGAAATTATAGAAACACAGAAGGCCCGATCGGACCTCCTCAAGTGGAAGCTGTTGGTGGTAGCGGCCCTCGGAACGATTGGACTGGGATTATGCCAAGGCACCCGTGGCAATATTCATGCTCTTTACGTCTTGGCCTTGATCCCATTCGTTGCGGTTTATGTGGATATCTTGTGCAATCACCTCAATCTCCGCATGTTCGTCATCAGTGCGTACGCGCAAAATAGGCACAAGCACCCTGACATGACCTATGAGGCGTTCTGTGACAAAGCGAGAGCCTTGACAATCAACACGAAGTCCAAACCAAACGCTTCATCCAAACGGAGGGTGGTCAGTGCATTCGACCTTGAAGACTTTGCACTCAAGTGAACAACCATGGCGCTTTGCTTGCTTCTCGTAATCTTTGCTATTGTGTTGCTGTATAGACAGCATTCGTGCGACATGGGCCAGTGGCTTTGCCATCCAGGAACCATCGTCCTTGCAGCTGCAACCATAGGAGCCTGTCTCTTTTGGTTGACCAATAGGTCATTTTGCATCCGGTCGGAGGCGCTTCAGGCACTCGAATGATAGAGGAGAAAACAGCATTGCAATCGATTTTGGAAAGCGGAAAATGCGACAAAGAGCCAAATCATGATCCTGAAGGTGGAGTGAGTTTTTCGCCTCTTATCCGACCACCGTTGTCGGAATCGTACAGCCTGCATGAGATCATACGAATCTATACACTGCTCAACGAGCACAACACCTTCACATTTCAGCCATACTCCACGGGTCTATTCCCAGCCGTCGGACCTGGAAGTGTAACAGAGCAGACGAGTGGATATCGTTGGACCTGGGTCCGGGACAACGTTCATATTGCATACTCGCATTTCGTCAATGGGAAGCTTCGCGTCGCCATACGTAATGCGGACGCTCTTGCGTCCTTCTTCTTGAAATACAGACATAGATTTACGGATATCATTGAGGGGAGGGAGGATCCGGAAGACCCTATGGCTCGTCCCAATATCAGGTTCGATGGTGAGACCCTCAAGGAGATCGACGAGAAATGGCCTCACGCCCAGAACGATGCACTCGGATACTTCCTTTGGTTTTTCTGTCAACTGGCCATAGAAGGTGCTCTTATCCCAACAGAAGAACAAAGGATGCTACTCGCGGACTTCGTGCGCTATTTCAAAGCGATTGGCTACTGGCGGGACGAGGATAGCGGGCACTGGGAGGAACAGAGGAAGGTCTCCGCCTCGAGTATTGGGGTCGTCAACGCTGGACTTCGGGCTTATCGAGCTTTGCTGGACCAATTTCCGCACATCGCTACTAAGCTACTCACCGGAGAGGATATCGACGAGTTGCTCGCGCTTGGCACCAAAGCCATGCAAACAATCCTCCCGGCGGAGTGTATTCAAACTAGTTCACTCAAGAACCGTCGATACGATTCAGCTCTGCTTTTTCTAGTAGACCCATTGGGCATTGTTGAGCCCCCCATGGCTGAGCAGATCATCTCGGATGTAACTTCGACGTTGCAGGGAGAACATGGCATTTCACGCTATCGCGGAGATTCATACTGGGGTCCTGATTATCGCCACAAGATTCCCAAGGGAAAATGGACTGCTGATTTCAGCGACAACATTGAGCAAAGGAATTCTCGTGCATCAGTCCCGGGGCTGGAAGCACAATGGTGTATCTTTGATCCTCTTATCTCGGTAATCTACGGCAAGAAGTACCTGCGCAGCGGAGACAAACGCTCTCGCGTGCTCCAAACGAATTACTTCAATCGCTCGCTCTCACAGATCATCGAAGTTTCGGACGGGCAGAAGCAGTTGCTCTGCCCGGAGGCCTATTTTTTGGAAAATGGTAAATATGTCCCAAATGACCACGTGCCATTTCTGTGGACACAAGCGAATCTTTGGAGGGCCTTTGAAGGCATGTTTCGAAGCCTTTCAAGTGCGTGATTGGTAGGCATAGGGGACTGGTATTGATATATTGATTAACATGATTAATTTTGCGTGGTATTTATAGTTGGTATGCCACGAAAAGATAGAATTGATGCTGCGGGTGCGCTTCACCACATCATCGTGCGTGGAGTCGAGCGCCGGAAAATCTTTTGGGACGATGCCG
>JAEOSA010000205.1 GCA_016840595.1 Candidatus Hermodarchaeota archaeon
ACCGTAAAAAAGGAGGCCTGGTCGTTACTGGCGAAGATAAAGATAGAGTAAAAGATCTAGCTGAACGGCTGGCTAGCCATTTTGGAACTGACAAAGGCTTTCAACTTACAGTGTGGGAATCGATTCCAAAGCACGTGGGGTTGGGTTCTGGTACTCAGTTGTCTCTAGCAGTGGGAACTGCCATCGCCATGTTAGATGGGAAATCGTTTACTCCTCCTGAGTTGTCACAGATTACGGGCCGAGGTGTCGTTTCAGGGGTGGGTACAGCAACATTCGCTGAAGGCGGGTTTGTGATTGATGGTGGAAAACTAACGACAACCCCTGAAGGCAAAGGGACGGAAGCTGTTCCACCCCTTCTTATTAGACAAGCTGTACCTGAGGATTGGCATTTCGTCATTGCCATTCCCGATCTTCCAAAGGGTCTTAGTGGAGTGCCCGAGAAACATGCGTTTCAAGAATTACCAAAAGGGAAGGCAAGTCATGCCAAGGAAACGAGTCGACTAGTACTAATGCAACTGCTTCCGGCCCTCATTAGAGATGATATCGATCAATTCGGTGAAGCATTAACGCGGATTCAAATATTGGTCGGAGATTCTTTTTCCAAAGCTCAGGGAGGTCGATTTGCCAGCCCTGAAGTAGCAAAATGTGTGGACGCTATGCTCAAAGCTGGGGCTGTCGGAGCGGGGCAGAGCTCTTGGGGACCAACCTGTTATGGACTTGTCAGAGGCATGAAAGTGGCATCTATGGTAAAGGCTGCTGTGAGTAAAGCTATGGATGGTCCTTCTGGTGGCACAACCTTCATTGCAACAGCGAATAACCAAGGAGCTCAGATTACTACTCGTTAAGCTTCACGGTACATTTCACGGATTTCTTTAGCTTGGGGTAGACTAATCCAGTCCAATACTGTACCACTACATTCACGGAGTTGCATGGTTTTAAATAACTCTGAGGTGGGACCGCTGGCTAGCCCGTCCGCAAATAACGCGGCTCCCTGCGCTGCTTCCTTGGACTTTTCACCAAGTCGCTGAACCCGTGTAACCGGGAGACCAAATTGCTGCATCCGCTTTTCGAGATCCTTCACCAACTCAGTGACACGTGTCAATCTCCCCGATAGAAGAATTTCCTTTGGCTCAGGGACGGCTACCCCCAGAGCCGCAACTGATTTGACAAGTCCTTCAGCAACAGCGTTCCACGCTTCTTGAGCTTGTTGATCATCTCGTTCAAGTCGATCAGCAAACGCCTCCGGGCTAAGGTTAGGATCATCTAATAATGACAACACTCCACCCTGAAAGAGGGTTCCTTTCGAAAATCCTCGGAGAAGATATGCAAGCTCACCATCCATCCCTCCCAAGGTTAAAAATCCTGGTCCGCCAATTGTTCCTCCAACTCCATCAACCACGAGTCCATTTTTCACCGCTACAGCCGCAGGATAACCGTAACCCAACTCAACTAAAATGAAGGATGTGTCTTCATACGCTATCTTGAGGCGGCGAGCCTGATCATATACTCCGAGAATCGCACAACATAACTTGTCAGCTGTTCCTAGATCAATCTTATTGTGCTTTCGCCAAGTTGGAATTGAATGAAGATGAATGACACCAGGGATGAACATCATGTTGATGTCCGTCTTTTGAACCAGTCGTACCATGTCTTTGATGGCTTCAAGAACTGGAATCTTGTCATCATCATGACGGACTAACACAAGCTGAAAGAATTCCTTCTCAGTCACTTCTGACGCATGAAGCAGAGGAAGTCCATATCCTGACGGACCTGCAACCAAGTCAACTTTACCAGCCTCAGTAATGACATCAAGGATACTTTGAGGATTCTCAGCAACCTCAACACTTGTTATCGAGGTTTGTAAAAACACTTCACCATCTTCTAACCCACAGAAATCGAAAGACCGAGTTCCTGGATCAATACCAATAACACGAACCATTGGTCACAACCTCTTCACTTATTGTTACCTTCTACTTTTGAATTCGATGAATAGGTCTAAGATTGTTGTAAATCGTTTTAACAATATCCCACGCCACATCAAGCGCTGCCTTCCTTGTATCAGCAATATGATTGACCGTACATACAGGGTCTCCCCGGCTAGCTACACTGCCCGGCATTGGGATATCAACAATCCCGGGAAAATTGCTCAGATTAGGTATCTCACAGTCTGTTTGTGCATAGACAATCACACGTGCGCAGAATGCTCGGATATTTGGCTCACCTTTAGGCAGGTGTCCTTGACACGCTTGAAGATGAAGTGAGACGATATTGACATTACTAACCAATTCAATGGCTTCGATGGTGGCCTGAATCCGTGGATTAATCTCCATGAAATACGGTGTTCCCGAGGAATCAACCACAAAATCAAAACCATTACTGCCTTGCATTTCAAGATGGCAACTGATATCTTCAGAGACTGCTGCAAGATGAGCCTTGATCTCAGGACTGGTCTCGAGCGGAATAATGTTCCCACAATAGGCTTTGGTCCTTCTCTTACCTAGTTTAGGAAGACCAATCAATTGCTCATTCACAGATAAGGTGACTGCTTCCTGCCCGTTACCAAGAATAGACACACTGGCATCTGTTCCCACAATCAAGTTCTGGACCAGAATTGGATCGGCAACAGAGAAATGATGACGAACTGCATAGGAGTCGAGATCTGCTTCTGATTCAAGGACCCGAGTATGGAATCCCCCACTTCCAAATTTCGGTTTCACAAGGATAGGTAATTCCAGCTTATTCACGGCAGCACGAAAAGTCTTGTGACTATTCACCTCGAAGCTAGTTGGAAGAGTGGCTCCATACTTTTTAGCAATCTTACTAACCAATTGACGATTTCGGGCATTAATCATGACTTCGGTTGTATTTCCGGCAAGAGGGGCTAGATTGCCTAAACGTTTCCAGGCTTCTGGATGGTCGTCAAAACCCCCACTCGCAATGATATAGTCAACGGGTCCTGCTTTGTCTAAGAGTTGTTGGACGCCACTAACCAAGGCTTCAGCAGTAGGAATTTGAGGTCGGTCGGGTCTTTGGTTTGGCTGTTGGTCGAGTACAGCAAGTTGCTCGTCGGTCCATTGAATAAGATCTAAATCCCCCCAAAAATCGACAGCTAGCACTTTCATTCCTGCCTTCTTGGCAGACCGTGCAAGTGGACGAACATTGAATCCTACTACGAGAACTGAAGACATTATTTAAAACACAGTAGCAATTTGAGTTCTTCAAGGTTAATCTTTCATCTTTTAGAAACCTTTCCACATGGGAACTTTGTTAGTTGAATTAATCTATGGTGTTTGATTTTTTTTGAGGAGTTCGCATCAGTCCAAGGAATCACGGAAAGAACTGAAAATGTTTAATAACGTTCACTGACGGAGACAATCTTAGGAACATGCAATACGACCAGCGGGGAATATGCATGACACAAGCAGAGGACACTCCTGACAACGTAACAATACCGACATTCTGTCACCAATGTCAACAAGACATCTACATCAGCTTGCCAAAGATTCTCATTGACAATGCCAACTCCTATCCCGTAAGCCATGCCCACCTTCATGGTAACCCACCCCATGTTCTTGTTGTCTATGTTGACCGTCAATACCATATTCGGGGTACGGAACTAAGTGAAACCGTTACCGTAGAACGTGCCCGAAAAACCACGCCACTTAGTGCAATGGTACTCCTCCGAATCCCGCCCCGGTTCAAACAAACTGCAATGGCCATGCTGAAACTCCGCCAAGCCAATTCTGCTGAAATTGCGGCCATTACGGGTAAAACCCAGAATGCTGAGTCTAAATATCTTGGAGCCATGTTTCGACTGGGCTATTTGGAAAGAATTCGTGTGAAACGCTTCTTTCAATATGCCATCCCTGGAAAATCCCG
>JAEOSA010000035.1 GCA_016840595.1 Candidatus Hermodarchaeota archaeon
CCAGATGCCGCAATCATGGTTGAGGTGGAAGAAGAATGAAACCCGGTGTACATTTTGTTGATGGAGGAACCGCATGTGCGGAAGGTGCAATCTATGCGGGCTGTCGCTTTTTCGCCGGTTATCCAATAACTCCTGCTAATAGTATTGTTGAGCAAATGGCTTTGCGCCTCCCACAAGTGAAAGGGTATTATCTCCAAATGGAAGATGAAATCGCTTCGATAGCCGCCATCATTGGTGCTTCATGGGCAGGTGGCAAAACCATGACTGCCACTTCAGGGCCTGGCTTTAGTTTAATGCAGGAAAATCTCGGTTACGCTTACCATACAGAAACACCCCTAGTGATTGTCGATGCTCAAAGATCCGGACCAAGTACCGGTCAAGCCACGATGCCTGGTCAACAAGATATTATGCAAGCCCGGTATGGCACCCACGGTGATATTGCTCCCATCGCCTTTTGCCCTTGGTCTGTTCAAGAAATGTTCAATTTCACAATCCATGCATTCAACTACGCGGAACGTTTCCGAACACCGACACTCATCATGACAGATGGCGAAGTCAGTTACATGCGTGAACCACTAAAAATTCCGAAAGCCAGCGAGATGGAAGTCGTCAACCGCGAAAAATTAACGAAAAAACATCCACGTTCTGAGGAGGTTTTTCTACGGTATGAGATGCCACGCTTTGGTGATGGACACAATCTGCTTGTCACAGGATCTGCCCATCGACCAACTGGTGTTCGCGATTACTCTCCCCAGTTTCTCCGCGCCACCATTAAGTGGCTCTTCGAAAAGAACCAGGCAGCTGGCGCGTTGTTACGTAAAGAGAAGCTGGATTTGGAAACCTATAATCTTGAAGGCGCAGACACCGTAGTTCTGAGTTTTGGAGCGGCTGCACGACCTGCCTATCAAGCCGTTCAAACAGCCAGAGAGGAAGGAAAGGCTGTCGGGTTCATTCGACTGAAAACGCTATGGCCACTTCCAGAATTACACCTTTCTGAACTCGTGAAAGATGTTCACCGTGTTCTTGTTGTGGAAATGAATATGGGAATGATGGTCAACGAAATCGCGCGGGTTGCATGCCATGCAAATGTTGAGAGTGTGCCGAAGGTCGCCGGAGAAGTTCATCATTCGAATGAAATCTTAAAACGCATTCGGGAGGCTGATGCAGCATGAGTAACCCTAACACAAGACTTGGGAATCCTCAACAATATTACCGTGACCGCTATCTCCGCAACCTCCCCACTTCATTTTGTGCCGGGTGTGGAAATGGTACTATCCTCAATTCCTTTGTTCGAGCAGTTGATGAACTAGTTACAGCAAAGGAGCTGCGCCAAAGAGATTTACTTGCTGTCTCTGGTATTGGTTGCTCAGCATGGATACCTAGTCCCCATTTTCGAGCCGATACCCTTCATACGACCCATGGTCGCGCTATTGCCTTTGCCACGGGTGCAAAGGTTATGAATCCCAAGTTAAAGGTCACCGTCTTCACTGGCGATGGTGATGGGGCTGCAATCGGTGGGAACCATCTCATTCACGCGGCCCGACGTAATATCCCAATGACCGTGATCCTCGTCAATAATTTCAACTATGGTATGACAGGAGGACAATCTGCGCCCACCACTCCGCTCCATGTTCGAACCTCAACGTATCCAAAACATCCCGAAGCCCCCTTCGACCTTTGCCAATTAATGCAAGGGGCAGGGGCTAGCTATGTTGCCCGATGGTCCACCTTCTATGTCAATGAACTCATATCTACTCTGAAAGAGACAATAATGCACACTGGATTCGCCTTTATAGAGATTCTCGCTCAATGCCCAACATACGCCGCTCGCTTCTTCACTGAATATCAAAACTCACTTTCTTCCGACGAGTTAGTACAATTTCAACAATCTCCCGGCGCTTGGATGTTGAAAACCTTCAAAGGGAAAAAAACTGGGGAATCAAATGGACACCCACGGTATAAGATGATCTTCAAAGACAGAGAAATCGAACTTGGAGTTTTTCAAAGAGAACAGCGACCAACTCTCATCGATAATCTTCAGGAACTCTGGGGCTAGCATTAAAGGGGTTACAAGAATGAATCTCACAATTCGCTTTGCTGGATATGGTGGTTATGGTGTCGTCACGGCCAGCCGTATTCTGGGCTTAACTTTCACACAGAAAGGGTTCCATGTTCTCCAGACCGAATCACATGGAGCGGCTGCCCGTGGAGGTGCATGCACAGCAGATCTAACGATTTCTACGGGTCCGATTTACGAACTTGGCTTTGACAAACCTAGTGTCCTCCTCGTCTTGTCAACACCAGCTTTCCGAAAGTGCTGTTCGTTAAGTCCAGATTTGAGTAGCGATTTTCTATTAATCGAATCCGAAATCCTTGAAGAACCCACAGTGCAAATGGCACTTGCTGATCTCCCCCATCATAACGGTACAAAAATCTACCAGATTGGAATTCGACAAATCGCTGAGGAATTGGGACATGTCCGTTATATGGGCATTGCTTCGCTTGGGGCTCTTGCTGCAGTCGATGACCGAATAGATAAACAACTTTTGGAAAAAACGATTAAAACTGACTCAAAATTACGACGCTTCGAGAAACAAAATCTTACCGCCCTTCGAAAGGGAAGCAAAGCCATCTCATTACTTAAACCACAGACATCATGAGATTCAACCTAGAACTTTTGGCAAAACAAGGTGAGTGTTGATGACAGAATCCCGATTCAAGAACTATCTCAGCCTTGTTATTGCCGCCGTCTGTTTCGGAACCATCCCCGTATTCGCGTTTTATCTAACCGACCTGGGTGTCCCGTCCTTACAACAGGCATTCTTCCGGATTCTTTTCACCGTGTTCTTCCTCTTCATTGGTCTAGGCGTAACATTTGCCTATCGGAACATCCTGATTCGTCGCGAACACATAGTTCAGTTTGTAATCTATGGGTTAATCGCAATTGCCATGTCAATCATCGTATACGTAACAGCGATTGCAATTGGAACACCTGTGGTTATCGCTGTCTCCCTAACATATCTATACCCTGCCATTACGCTGCTTCTTGGGCGGGTTTTTCTCCAAGAACCCCTCACACCAATCCGCCTCATCGCCGTACCGTTATCAATTATTGGTGCGGTAGTAGTCTCCCTTCCAATTACTCCCTACATTGCTGCAGTTCCAATTGCTGGTATAATTCTTGCTCTGTCAAATGCGGTTTTTGCTGCCTGTTACATGATTTTAGGACGAAAATGGGGAAGTTTTGAAGGCTATCGCCCCACCATAACCACTTTCTGGGGATTCTTTTTCGCAATGCTCTGGACGGGTCCCCTCATGCTAATTCTCAGCCTGTTCATAACCGACCCTCGTGTAAGTGGGTTTCAACTCTTTCTTCCCCCTCACACTTGGTTTCTCCTTGTGGGTTTCGCGCTAATTTCAACTGCAATACCATATACACTCACAAACGTCGGAGTTGAGGGGATCGATGCAGCTGCAGCTTCAATTATCCTACTGTTAGATCCAATAAGTTCTGTAATTTTTGGAGTCATTTTCCTCAGTCAACCTGTGGCCTCTTTGCAAGCTATTGGTGCAGCACTTATTCTCCTCGCTACTGCCCTCATTGCCATAGAACCACGTCTCCAACAACGAAGAAAATCCCAGAATGCATTAGACTAGGATTTGCAGCTTTACCACATTCGTTATAACTTGAAACGCTGCAATCACCTACGGAGTTGCCCTCAACATGACCCTCCCTAAAGGCAAACTGCATTTACCTGATTTAGAACGACTCGTGTTTCCTCACATACCACGTATTGATGATCCTCGAAAAGTTACTCTGGATTATGCAACTACCGCGGTTCAAGGCAATCTAGTTGTTGCCTCCGATCCAGTAATTGGTATTCCTCTCCAATTCTACGGGTTCTTTGCGGTTCACTACTCTGCTACAGATGTAGCTATGTCTGGAGGGACACCTCAATTTCTAAATCTGGGAATTTACTATCCACCTGAAACTGAAGAGAGTTGGCTTACCAATACTTTGCAACAGCTTGGTAATGAAGCAACCCAACTCAACCTCAAAGTTGTTGGCGGACATACCGGTGGATACGATGGATTGCAAGTTCCATTAATCTGCACAACTTGTTTTGGCATCATTACGGGTGTGCCATTTCAATCAGGTGAAATCAAGCCAGATGATGTCATTATTGCAGTAGGTCCCGTCACACGAGAAACCTTATGGTTTCTAGCCAATGTTGAGCCTTCACATGTTGATGCAATTCTATCCCGCTCCCAACGAGAAGCTCTAGCCATGGATCTTTCACCTTTTTCTATTGTGTCCGTTGTGAATAGTCTACCTCGAGACAATGTGCTTCTCTTACATGATTTGGCTGAGGGAGGACTCGCCACGGGGCTTAAGGAACTGCAAACTGCAACAGGCTGTGGAATTACAATTCAATATGATGCTGTTCCTTGGGATGAGATTGGTATCCAACTGTTTGAATATCTGAAATGGGATCCCCTCCATTGTTCTTCCTTCGGAAGTTTTCTCATAGTTTCCACGATGGAATCGGCTGACGAAATTATCCAAGCAGCAAAAGCCTGCAACCGACAAGCAGCGGTGATCGGTCAATTTACTAAAAAGAAACGAATTATCATCGAATATCCCGACAAGTCCAAACCGCTCGAACCAGGAGAGGATCCATACAAACGATTTACTTCAGAAACTACTTAGTCTCAGCAGGACGAGCTTGAATAACGCTAAATGCTCCTAAGGATCGACTTACCCATCGAATTCCCAATTTCCCGTCCAACCGAGAAAAGGTTGCTAAACACCTCTTAGGCGTAAACGTTGGTGCATAGACGGCACCTCGATAACGAACACGATAAAATCCATTTCGATAGAGCATCCGGATTAACTGCCAGGGGCTCGGAAATTGGGCATAGCTAAAGACGTCTGGTTGGGCGTAACTTCGAATTCTACGCTCCAATGCCCATAGGTTTGTGGAGGTTAATACTCCTAATACTAACCATCCTTTTGGGTGAAGGCAGGCTTGTACCTCTTGTAAGAAATAGTGAGGATTCGGCACAAATTCAATCACGGTCATTCCTATTATGAGATCAGCAATGTTTCTTCGGAAGGGTAAGTTCTCTCCATCACCAATAACCAAATGCACTTCTTGGTTTTCTTGGTTCTTTTGATACGCAATATTGGCCATCTGCCACGTGTTATCCACCCCTATAATTTGCGATGAAAATGGTTGAAGGAGAGACAACGACATTCCTGTACCAACACCGATATCAACAACAACACCGTTCACTTTCTGAGGTAGCATTGCATGCACTGCTGCAGCTTCAACCGTCCAGACATATTTGCCCAAGGGAGTATGATACCATGTATCATAGACGGGGGCTAGAGCTCCAAAAGCTGACCGCACAGCGCGTTTTTGCGTTGCATCATTGGGACGCACAGATGACAAGATTTCATCACTCATTCACAGGTAATTCATTAATAATCGCTTGAACATGTTCTCTTACTTCTTTTGAGTTCGAACCAAAGACAACGACAAGTGGTTCAATTCCATGTGCCCCCCAATCGAACAGCACTTCAGGTACAAATTTCAATCGCGATAATCCAGCCAATGTCATACAATCAGGGATCGCTGCTCTTTCAGGCAGTCGAAACCCTACAACCTGCAATTTCGCCTTTCGACCTGCTTCAGTAATTGGTGCGGAAAACCGTAAGGAGATCGCTGAACGAATGTCTTCATCTAAGCTGTGCGCTTTCAAAATCACTCGACCCATGAAAGGCGACCATCCATAATCCACTTCACCCACGGCTTGTGGTCGTCCACGGACAATAATGATTCTTCCTGTTAAACCTGCAACTTGGGAGAGTTTAGTGGCGTTTGGAAGGCACGCTACAAAATTACTCCCTACTTCTGGAATAAGTTTGGCAAACCCTGGCGTTCTCAATAATGAATTTATGTTGTTAGCCAATTGTTTTTTGAGCCCTTCTGCAGTCGTTGACATCACAGTCCCTCTGTGGCTTGAACCGTTTTGGTTCTTGATTAATCCTCCCTTTTGAATCTACACTCTTTACACAAGGCTTATATACGGCACGTATAGCAAACGCAATCAAATCAACCTGAGGGAACCACAATGGCTGAAATACCATCACCGCGATCAATGTATGTGGCGACTATCGGAATCCTCAGCGCCCTTATGGCTGTATTATCCTATGCAAGCATTGTCATTCCCACACCCTTGGGAAGCATCGATTCCTCTTCTGTTCTCATTTTTGCTACAGCGATTTTATATGGGCCTGAAATTGGCCTAATTGTCACGGTTATCGGTCAGCTAGTTGGAAAAGGCCTCCTTATCACCTACGCTGGCTTACCTGCAGTGTACATTCCCGGTGTCATAGCTGTTCGCGGTGTCGAAGCTTACGTAGTAGGTTATCTGGGTCGACGATTTGCCTCAAGTCGATATGGGGAAATAAGCGCCATGGTAACCGGTGCCTTATGGGAAACTGCCGGTTTCGTCATAGCAGACTTTTACCTTTGGGGTATGATTGGTGGGATCTTTGCAGGATTAACCGCAATTCTAACGGGTACCATTTGGACTATTGTTGATTTAGTTTGGATTCCCCTTGGGGTAGCGGCGGTCTACTATGTCCGTGCCGCCTTCAAAGCCACATATCTGGATGAACACTTGAATCTAGTCACGGTGCCTGGTCGTTTGGGCGTCATGCTATTCAGTCTATGTCTCGTTATCCTTTCTTGGATTCTAATCATCGTAGCCGGATTGACAGGATGGCTCATGGGCCCAGTATTCTCTTTACCATAACTCTACGAGATATTTAACATCCAAATTAAGAAAAATGCATAGTGATTTCAAGAAGAATTCAGTGTTTCCATAGTGAAGGAATTTGGAGGGGAAACCTTTAAGCTTGAAAACGAAGCTTTGTGCGGATAGTGGTTGATCGAATGGGTGTTGGCGCATGCGGCGAGTTATCAATAAAGTCATCGTTGAACTCGTCCAAGGTGATATCACCGATTTAGCAACTGACGCGATCGTGAATGCGGCAAACGAATCGCTTCAACTGGGTGGAGGCGTGGCTGGGGCAATTCGCCGTCGTGGTGGTCCAACTATCCAACGGGAATGTGATGACATAGGGGGAACACCTGTTGGTACTGCAGTGAAAACAAGTGGGGGAAACCTGAAAGCTAGGTATGTCATTCACGCAGTGGGACCGCGTTGGGGAGAAGGAGATGAAGATCAGAAGCTTGCCAGCGCGGTACGTAGTGCTCTGACTTTGGCTGACAGTAAGCAGCTACGAAGCATAGCATTTCCTGCCATCAGTACGGGCATCTTTGGATTTCCTAAGGAACGGGCTGCAAAGATAATTCTCTCAACGACGATTACCTATCTTAAAGAAAACAGTGCTTCACTTCGTCGAATAGTCTTCTGTCTTTATGATCCTACAACATTAGCCATTTTCAAAGATGTATTTACAGAGCTCACAAAATCAACATAGCATTCAAAGCAAATTATTGAATGAGTTGAGCTGTCGTGCTGTTCTTATTGTTGTGCCATGAAAATCAGATGCATCATTGCATTCATCATACGACTCCAAGACTCTTCGACTTCATCGTTGGGTAAATTCGACCCTCCAACGGCATACCGCGTGTAAATGATTTCACCACTATGATAAAGCGTATGAAGAGTTATTCGGGACACAATCCATCCAAGACTTGGCTTAACGTCTTCGGTCGGTGGTTGAAAAATAAGCTCTTCATCCGAACATTCTTTGAGTTCGCGTAACATACGATCTTGGACTTCATCAAGAAGGTCGATAACAATGTCGAGGGGTACCTCTTTGGCGTAAACAACAACTTTTCGTCCTGATGCCGCGAGCCAATAAAGTTCTGAGTTCGCAATGTGAGTTAAATAGTATAGAATGGTCCGAGAATCTGGGGCAGGTTCTGCTGCTGCCTGCTCAGGTGTTAGATCCGTTAAGAGGTATCGTAGATGGCTTCGAGCAGCTCGATATGCATTAGCAAGACCATCGCGGAAATCCTTGGCTGTCTGAGTCGTCATGAAACGCACCTTTTACTCTACTCGCTTTAATTTTTTACCTGTATAAATTCTCCACAATTGGTAAGAAAACCTCCTTTGAGTGGTGCTTGTTCCCAAAATTCTTTAAACTGGAGAAGAACAGGTGTGGTAGAGGTTCACAGCTTGGAACCAGAAGAGATGGATGCCACTCGAACTGTCCTTCCTTTTTCAGCAATTGTCAACCATGATGAGTTGAAACTTGCTCTACTACTCAACGCCATTAATCCCCACATAGGTGGGCTTCTTATCACTGGTCCCAAGGGAACCGGAAAAACTACCATCGTACGCTCGTTGGCAGCATTACTTCCTGACATTCCCGTTGTGAAAGGGTGCAAGTTTCGTTGCGCCCCCGATGATCCAAGTGGGGTTTGTGAGGCTTGTACAGCAAAACTTCAGAAGAAACGAAAACTCACGTCTGTAACGCAGAAAATGCGCGTTGTAAATCTCCCATTGAGTGCCACTGAGGATCGTGTGGTTGGTAGTTTGGATGTTGAACGGGCCATCCGTGAAGGTGTTGCAGCCCTCAAACCGGGAATTTTAGCAGATGCTAATCAAAATCTTCTCTATGTCGATGAAGTCAATTTACTTCCAGATCATATTGTTGATTCGCTTTTAGATGCGGCGGCTACTGGTGTCAATGTAGTTGAACGAGAGGGAATTTCGATTAGCCATCCGGCTCGCTTCATCTTTGTCGGTTCTATGAACCCGGAAGAAGGCGAATTGCGTCCTCAATTGTTGGATCGTTTTCCTCTGCACGTGGCAATTCAACGCCCTTTCACAATAGACGAAAGAGTCGAAATTATTCGACTAAATATCGCCTTCGAACGCAATCCTAAAGCGATGAGTGCAAAATGGATGGATGAAGAGAATAAATTACGTGAGGAGATTGTCGCCGCTCGAGAACGTATGAGTGTAGTTCAAATTCCTGCTGAGGTCATGGAAATTATCGCTAACCTAACCTCGAGCCTCCAAGTGGATGGGGCTCGTCCTGATATCGTAATCGCCAAGACTTCTATGGCGTTCACCGCTTTTGATGGGCGGACAGAAGTCACTCCAGAGGACGTTGAAATTGTCGCGGCTCTTGCGCTAAGCCATCGGACTCGGCAACGAGGCATCCTCGAACCACCAACTCGTGAAGAAATTAGCGCAACCATTCAAGAAGCAAAAAAGAAAGTAAAAACGACCGATCCAAAATCCAAAGACAAAGATCCAGTTACTAAGGAGGTACACAAGAAACTTACAAGTAAATTCAAACAACATCACGCGCTCCCTAGTAGTCAGGATGGCCAGCGTTTTTTTGGAACCCCGCCTAGCCGAGGGCCACCTGGACGCTGCGGATACACGGCGCTCATATGTTCTTTTATGGTGATGACGGCGGCATTTGGCTACATCTTAGGCACACTAATTTTTCCTGTTAATTTTATCATTGGTGGTGTTCTGGCATTTAGCCTATTGTTTCTAATTGAACGTGTAATGCGCTATCGTCGTAAAGCTGGTTTAGTCATGCCGTCGCTAGCCCAAGCTGATCGACCACCTGATTCCGGTTCAAAAATTCGTCCTACAAAACATAAGGGCAACTCTACAGCACCTGCAACTACGAGTTCAAAACCCTCATCTTCTAGCAACACTACTCCTTCACAGCAATCCCCTCCGTCGAGTCCCACGGATTCAGCGAAGCTCATCCGATTAGATGAAGGCACACCTCTGTTCCATCTAGAGGAATTACTCGAACCACGCTTTTTCGGACGACAACGCGCACCTAAATGGTCTATCCGTCAAGTGGGTCGAAGAGCTGGAACCGGAACTACACGACTTGCGGAGAGTGGTGTCATACAGGGATCAAGTCTTCCTCATGGATCTCCGCGTAACATCCATCTCCCTGCCACAATATCTGCAGCAGCAATCCATACTGACCTTACCACAAAACAAACCCCTAGGCTGAAAATTCAGCCGGAAGATGTCCGCGAAAAACGATTCCTTAGCAGAACCCCCCTCACCATTATCTTTGTCGTTGACCTCAGCGTGTCTATGCTCAAAAACTTCGACAAGCTCCAGCTTTCTCTAATTGCCTTCAAAAACTGCCTTGAAGGCACTCGAGATCGCGTCGGGCTTATTGCCCTCAAAGATTGGGGCGCCGCAGAAGTTCAAGCTCCCACCACTAACTGGACACGTTTAGTCGCAAAACTCATGACTCTCCGCTTATCCGGATACACACCTCTAGCCGCAGGGCTCAAACGGGCACATGAAACCATAAAGCGCGAACGTCGCCGTAACTCAGGCACCCTTCCTCTCATTGTAGTCTTCAGTGACTACCTCCCAAATATTCAGTTAAGCAAATCGGATACCCCTGACCTTGGACTTCCCGAAGCAGTGGCTGATGTCCTCCATCAATGTCATCTCCTTGCAAAAGCTCGTATACCACTAGTTACTATTAATCTGCATCACGAATTTTTTCCTATTCGACAAAAACGCCACCACAAAGTAATTGCTGATTGGCTTCACCAACGTGCTAAAGAACTCGATATATCTAGCATCATCGAAGTTGGGCTCAAAGAAGACAAGCTAATTCCGTTCTTGGGCTACTATATGGCATTCATTACCTCAGGACGCACATATCTTGGCGATGAACTGACGTCACCAACTGAAATCATTAGTGAAGTACGCGCGATTGCCCGGCGAGGTGCTTGGTAATTTTCAACGTGGGACGCGAGTTGGAACATAGCTCAGTACCTATTTAAGATACCATTAAACATGTTAAACAATCACAGAACAGATATTTCGTGTGAAGTTTAATGGCACAATTGTATAGTCTCTATGTTGTTTACAGAGATGGACGTACTCTGCTCCAAAAGGACTTTCAAATTGAAAATATGGAACCAGACCTTGTCACCGGATTCCTATCAGCGGTGAGCATGTTTCTATCTGATCTTGTGGGACGAATATCTGATGATGGGCAACAGTTGAAATCCCTGGAACGAGAAGATGGTCGTTTACGAATTATCGACCGAGAGGATGTTAAGATCCTCTTAGAATACGGAAAAAACATCTATGTAGCCGCATTTTCAACCCATGATTTAGCCGTAATCCGACAACGAATGCGTGCATTAATAACCAGGCTTGAAATGCGACATGAAAAACTGTTAGAAAATTGGCTTGGTGATCTCAGTCATTTCCGAGATTTTATTCCACTACTTGATACACTATTTCGACCCCTAGCGGTTTCAGAGCGCTATGTTCCCGTTCGTGTTCACACGTTTCCCCAAAGTTCTCTCCCTCAAACACTCAAACCTCTTCTGGAAGCCATTGATGATAATCGATCACTCGAAGAACTAGCACTTGTCCTCCAACAGCCACTTTTTCAAGTCATCGTTGACTTTCAAGCATTACAGGACCATCATGCCATATTGTTAGAACGACGAATAACCGTCGAACAACTTGTTTCTTCAACAACCCAGGCTCGAAAGTAACTAGCTTAGGACTCGTCCTTTTCGTCCTGAAATTGACGAATAATCTTCTCCATTTCTTTCAAACTCGTATTGATGACCTTCTTTAAACCAGCTAGTTCTTGTTCAATCTGGTTTAATTGTAGTTGCAGATCAGCAATTGTTTCATTCGCAGCAACAATTTCACTCGTTTCTGAATCGGGAGTCAAAGAAATCACAGGGACATCGACTGGATGACCCGCCAACCAGCGAAAAGCTTGAATAATGAACACTTCATGGTCATGAATTCCAATATAGTCGTTGAAGAAGGGTGTTGCTCCACCCATTGCGAGAATCCGTCCTTTGTCTAATTTTGTAGCAATGACATTTGTTGGATTCCCTGGACTATTTGCCGCTCGAAAAAGATGGGTTGCGGTATCCTCCGCTTTGATGCTTGTGCTTGTTGTGAATAGAAGGTGGCTGATTCCTTTTACAAGGGGATGCTGGGCTGCAGGAACAGCCATTATCATTTCGTCTTTTGCTGCAGCATCGGACAGATCTCCTTCTAACTGACGACCAATGGCTTTTTCCGAAAATTCAAAGTGGAATTTCGTCGCAAGGGTATTCAGGTTTGTGAGACGGGCTGAATCTCCTCCTTTCCCGAAGATTGTTGCTCCACTGATTAACAGCAAACCTCCTCCTGATGCAACGAAAGATTGCAAAATTTTAACTTCTTTTGATTTTAATTCAGATTCCCGAGGATTGCCTAGTACTACGACTTGGACATTCGTGAGTTCTTCCAGTGTGATCGATGTATCAAGTGAACGCGTCTTCATTCCATTTTTTTCTAAAAGAAGACACAGACTGGAAAGTTCAGGCTCTTGAAGAACTACCTCCTCATTATGCGCGGCTTCAAAAAGTATTGAAATTAGCTTTGAGGTGGTCATAGACTCTCGACTCAATATCTCCTATCAGGGGCTGAAGTTAAATATGCTACTCGCGTGGTCTATATGAGCCCTCTCATTATACATCAAATAGGTGTGTGAGACTAGCGTGACAGTAGCGTCGGTTCGTGTTGCTGAAGCAAGTGCAGTTGATGTGGGTCGTTTCACAGTTCGTGTTGATCCAACAATTTTAGACCAATTGCAAATATCTGACGGGTCTGTTGTCGAAATTGTTGGTAAAAAAAGTGTATGTGCTCTTGCGCTCAGGGATTCTTCTATTCAAAATCGAGCAGTCATCAAGATGGATGGATTATCACGGCTAAATGCAGGAGTACGCTTAGGTGACACAGTTACGTTGCAAGGAACCGATGCACAACCCGCAAGAAATGTTGTGTTAACGCCAATGAAGGGTGAAGAACTACAATATAGGCAGGAATTAGCGGCATCACTCTTGAAATCCAATCTCATGAATAAACCGATCAAGAAAGATACTGTGATTGCTGTAGGGCGAGCGGCTTTTGCCCTAGGCGAAGCCAAATTCTACGTGGCAAGGACGGTGCCCACGGGGAATGTCATAATTACAGCGAGTACCGATCTCCAACTCCTCAAGGAAGCTCCGGAAGAAGTTGATACTGTTGCCACTGCAACATATGATGATGTGGGCGGACTAGATGTTGCCATTCATCGGATTCGTGAAATCGTCGAGCTCCCCATTCGACATCCAGAATTGTTTGCTCGATTAAAGATTGAGCCTCCTCGTGGAGTGTTGCTCCATGGTCCACCTGGTTGCGGGAAAACGTTACTCGCTAGAACAGTGGCCACAGAAAGCGAAGCCTATTTTCGAGCAATAAACGGTCCGGAAATCGTCAGTCAATATTATGGCGAATCAGAAAAGTACCTACGAGACGTTTTCCAAGAAGCGGAGAAACACAAACCTGCCATTATATTCATTGATGAAATCGATGCCATTGCATCACGGCGTGAAACTGGCGGAATGGAAAGCCGTATCGTTGCACAAATTCTAACCCTGATGGACGGTCTCAAAGATCGTGACCAGGTTTTTGTCATCGCGGCGACAAACCGACTCGAAGCTCTTGATCCTGCAC
>JAEOSA010000206.1 GCA_016840595.1 Candidatus Hermodarchaeota archaeon
AGACCGCTTAGGAAGTTCACATAGTCCATGGCAAAGGCCAAATGCATGAGGGGGGAAACTTGGTCAACGGTCACTGTATAGCCACAGCTTGCTAGGGCATTGACTTGGGCGTGAGCAAAACGGTTGCGAATGTCAAGGATTGTTCCATCAAGATCAGAAACGATGATTGGCACGCTGATAGTTGCTCCTCGTTTAGACGGGTGCTTTGGGAATGAATCCGTTATCCATTAATGATTGGGTTACATCAATGGAGCGTTTGATAATCTTGGTTGCGTGTTTGAGTAGTTCGGCTTCCTCCCATTCTTTCCGAGCTACACCTTGTTCAATGGCTTTCATACCGACAGCAGTTGCTTCGCGTGGGTAGAGTTCCCATTCTTCCATACTGGGAATCACATAGTCGTCGCGAAGTCCACGTTCTTCAGCAATATCAGCAAGAGCCTGAGCGGCAGCAATGCACATTTCGTCTGTAATTGTTGTTGCTTGGACATCCAATGCACCACGGAAAATCGCGGGGAATCCTAGGCTGTTGTTGATTTGGTTGTCAAAATCAGACCGTCCAGTTCCAACAACTTTGGCTCCGGCTTCTTTGGCTTCCCATGGCCAAATTTCGGGGAGCGGATTTGCACAGGCGAAGACAATGGAGTCTGATGCCATGGTTTTGATCCATTCTTTCTTTATTAAACCTGGTTGGGGAGATGAAGCAGCGATGCATACATCAGCGCCGCGAAGGGCTTCACCGAAACCTCCGGAGCGCTGTTCCTTATTGGTTAATATTGCCAAGTCATACTTTTCGTGTTCGTCATCCTTCATTTGCTTCAGGTCTTCTCGACCCTTGTAGAGTAGCCCATCCCGATCGCAGAGGATGATATTTCCTGGTGGAACACCAGCTTCCATGAGGATTTCTGCTGTGGTGGTATTTGCAGCTCCAACACCAAACATCGCAATCTGCACTTGGTCCAATTCTTTTCCAACATGCCGTAAGGCACCAAGAAGTCCAGCTAGTATGATGGCAGCAGTACCCTGTGCATCATCATGCCACACGGGGATGTTCATATCCGTTCGTAGCCGATGAAGGATGTTGAAGCATTTTGGTTTCGAAATATCCTCAAGATTGATTCCTCCAAAACTTGGTTGGAGAAGTTTGGTCGCTCGGATGAAATTCTCCGGATCTTGTGTGTTTAGGCAGATGGGAACAGCATCGACACCACCAAGGTATTTGAAAATGAGGGCTTTTCCTTCCATTACTGGACCAGCTGCTTCAGGCCCGATATTCCCTAATCCTAGAACCCGGCTTCCGTCTGTAACAACGGCAATCATGTTGGCTTTATTAGTGTGCTCCCAGACTTTTTCGGGATGTTTTTGAATGTCACGACAGGCAGCAGCAACACCTGGCGTATACCATATAGCAAAGTCATCAAATCCGCGAATTATACATTTAGGGATGGTCTGGATTTTTCCTTTATAATAGGGATGTAGTTTTAGTGCATCTTTGGCGGGTTGTTTAGCCTTTTTGAGGAGTTCTTCTTTTGTGGGTGGTCGTTCAGCTTGGGTCATTTCATTGCATCTCGAAATTGAATGAGTCCCCCTCAGTTGGGGTTTGATTGGTTCGGAGAGAGTATTAAGTGTGTTTCTCATCTTCGAGGTTTAGAAACGGTGAATTCGTGGAAAGTTAAAACTGTAGTAACTATTTCAAGGAGAAAGCACTATATTTGGGTTCAAGTTCTTTTGCAGGAGGGTCTTATATGGTGTCTGTGAGAAAGAAAGCCATGGCCGTTTTTGGTATTCCCGACTTAATGTTGTTAGATGTATCACATGATGGGAAATTTCTGTTGGCTGTGAGTAATAAGGAAAATGTCCATCAGGTTTACCAAATTCCTGTGGATAACCCGGATAAGTGGAAAGCAGTAACGTCGGGTGAAGACCGCGTTTTATCTGGGTCGTTATTCAAAGATGATTCACGATTTCTGTTTCCGAAAGCAACCGGAGGCAGTGAAAAACACGACCTATATGTATATGATTTCTCAACACGAAAAACATCGATTCTACAAGAATTAGATTCGATCCGTATCTTTGAAACGAAATGGACACCAAACAACTTCATTCTTTATGACGGATCCTCCCAAACGGCTATTGGTCTCTGGAAATATGACTTTTCAGACAAGTCTATTTCGTCATTGTATCAAACTACACAATTGGCAGGGATGGGACCTGTAAACCCGAAAAAGCCCCTCATCGCTTGGGTAGAATATCGTGAAGGATCTCGAACATCTACAATCATGAAGACGATTAATTACAAGACAGGTAAAGCCATTGATACGATATTTGCGTCTGGCACGAGCTATGATAGTCCCTGGGTGTGGGATGAAACGGGGGAAAACCTAATTTTTTCGACCAACGCACCGGGTGAACCAACACTGGCGGTTTGGAACTGGAAAAACAAGAACATTCACTATCTCAGAGCAACGGAAATGGGACTCGCCCTCGATTACGAAGATGTTAAATGGATTCCGAAAACTAAAGAGATTCTCTATGCAGCAAAAAAAGATGGGCAAACAAAATTATTCCGTGAGACCATAGATGCGTCAACACCACCAGTCGAACTGCCTTTAATGACAGGTTGGGTCAGCGCAATCAGGATAAATAAGAAAACCAAACGGATTTTCCTGGCTTGGTCGACTTTTGATACACCAACTCAGATAGGAGAATACTTACCTGAAAGCGGTAAGTTCAAAGTTCTGGTAAAATCCAAACCGAAAGCTATCAAGAAATTGTCGAAAGGTGAATTTACCCATTACCCCACCTTCGATAAACTATCAATTCCAGCCTTTGATATACCACCGAATGAAGACGCCCCAGAATTACCAGGAAATCCAATCATTGTGCTAATTCATGGAGGACCCTCTTGGGAGTTCTCTCATGATTGGATGGCTATGGGTTCGGTTATTCAGGCCTATGCCGCTTCTGGATTTCGTGTCTTTTGCCCCAATATCCGGGGTAGCACGGGATATGGACGGGAATTCTTGGAAGCCAACATTTTGGATTTAGGTGGGGCAGATCTTAAAGACGTAATAGCGGCTCGAGACTATCTAATGAAGAAGTATCCACACACCAAGAAGATACTCTTAACAGGGGCTAGTTATGGAGGTTTTACGACTTTTCTGGGTATGACGAAATATCCCGGACGCTTTGATGCTGGAGCAGCGATTGTCGGGATAACTGATTGGTTTGAGATGCACAGACAGGGTGATGCAGTGTTCAAAGCATTCACTGAACACTTCTTTGGAAAACCCGAAGAAAATGAAGCACTCTACAAAGATCGGTCAGCAATTAATTTCGTCGATCAGCTCCAAGAACCGCTAATGATAATTCATCGAGCGAATGATTCAAGATGCCCGGTGGAACCTATCTACACTTTTATGGGGAAGGCTATTGCCTTGGGTAAGCAGGTTGAGATTTTCGTTGAACAGGAAGCGGGGCATGGACATCAAAAACTAGAGCATCTGCAACAACAATATGGAAAAGCTATTGAATTCTTCTTAAGGCAGGTCACGCAGAAGGAGTAAGGAGCTCTAAACGGCTAGCGAGCTCACCTGTTGTGCATCTGCAGTAAGTAGGCGATTCCACATCAAAGAGCTGATTGTGTCAAATACTTCAGTTACATTATAGCCTTCTTTGGAGCTAGTTTCTATAAAACTCGCAAGAGAGTTGGTTTGGGCATAACGCAGCCCTTCTTCAGATGAGTATTTGGCTGCATCACGTTTGGTGGCAACCAAGAGAATAGGAATGTCGGCGGTATTTTCTCGAACAAGCGTTAACCAGTCATCGAGATGATAGAAGGTTGGCGGTCGAGTTAAGTCAAAAGCAAGAATAC
>JAEOSA010000036.1 GCA_016840595.1 Candidatus Hermodarchaeota archaeon
GCATAGAGGTCCGGTTTATTCTGTTTATACCAAACAAGACGAGACAAAGCATAGAGAAGAGGTGGCCAGCAACCAGTAGGAGGACACGAATCTTCTAGTCCTTTCGCTACAAAATCCTGAACAAAGACACCACGTGCATCCAAGTTGGGACCTGAATAAATGACCATTCCTTTATTGTCTAGAAATACTGCACCGTGACGTTGACTAGTGGCGGAAACGGCTACAACATCTTTTGGCGAAATTTTTGCATCCTTGATGCATTCTCGAATCAGTCTTGCGATTGTGTTCCATGCAGCTATGGCGTCGAACTCCTTGCCTATGCCCATTAGACCCTCAGAATCAGCGTATTGTATTGTCACGAATCTTTTTGCGATTGACGCACCCTGTGGAGTAAACATCATGCATTTAATTCCAGATGTGCCAAAATCGATGGTTAGCAGTTGTTGTTGGGGCATTTTGGGCCCTCATTTTGAGGATTTGAGAACTTCTGGGTTTGCCAGATATTTGGGGGTTTCGCCTTTTAAGAACCGGTCAATATCGGCGGCTAAAATCATCGATTGCCGATAAACTACATCACTTGTATTGCCACCTATATGAGGGGTAACGGTTACATTATCCAATGCCAAGAATCGGTTATTTGAGTCAACAGGTTCCCGTGAGAACACGTCTAATCCTGCTCCGGCAAGTCTTCCTTCTTGGAGTGCTTCGAAGAGGGCATCTTCGTCGATAATCGCAGATCTAGCAGTGTTAATCAAGTGTGCTGTAGGCTTCAGCCAAGAAAGCTGTTCTTTCCCAATCATACGAAAGGTTTCTGGCGTAGCACGAGTGTGAAGTGTCACAAAATCAGATTGCCGCATCAATGGTTCGAGCTCAACCTTTTCAGCCCCAACATCATTCCCCTGCTCTACACTCACGTGAGGATCATAGAAAAGCACGCGTGTTTCGAAACCCTGTAGACGTTTTGCAACACGAGCACCAATTTGTCCTAAACCGATAATGCCAACAATACTGCGACCCAGTTCATTCCCTTTTAGAGATTCTTGAAGTTTGGCAAACTCTCCCGCTTCGTCAATCTGGACGTCACCTGATTTGAGAAGCCGATCCGTTTGGATGAGTTTTCGAGCCTGAGCAAGCATCAAAAGGATTGTAAGATCAGCCACGGAATCAGCATTGCGACCAGGAGCGTAGAAAACCGGAACGCCCTTTGCCGTGGCGGCCTCAACATCGATTTCTTTGGGGCGATCACGGGCACATCCGATAAATTTCAGTGAGATGCCTTCAAAGACCTCCTCGGTGGCGGCATCTGCTTCAACAATGGCAGCATCAGCTTCTTCTTCTTTCAGCTTTTCTAAAAGCTCTTCACCCCATAGTACGCGTCCTGTGTTTCGCCAGTCTTCATGGATGACTGTTGCGTGTTGGCGAAGAAGCTTCAACCCTTCTTCATGAAAGGATGCTGTGATTAGAACTCGCATTCCCCTTCGTCCTTTATGTTATACTCTTACATCAAGATTTGAAGTTTCATGAGATCTGACATGCTGCCTTTTGCTTTTAGTTTTCCAACAGAATAAGCGTCTAATGGACTGAGTCCACCCTCCATGATTCCGATAAACGTTTCACTGTCTGTTGTGACTAAAAGATTCGGTTTCTCCAACTCACCCTCTGTAAAAGGATCCATAGTTTCATCATGAATCCGTGTATAGAAACTCGTTCCAAGATCTGTGAATAGGAACTGAAGTGTTCGATCAAATCCTTTGAATTTGGATTTATTAGCGGGGTTCTCGAATTGCCCTCGAACGCCTTCTAGAACCTCAAGGATTTTGACTTTCGTTACCATTTGTGGGCGTCACCCGATAGAATATCCATGAAAGGTTTTAGGTTAAAAACACATTCCCCTTGCAGTTTTTAAGCCGTTAGAATCCAATTAACCGCACCGGGCTCGAATCTATACTGGCAAGAGAACCATTAGAGCCAAACATACTAGAGATATGCCGAGAAGGATTCCCCCTGCAGCTAGAATCACAATACTGCTTTTTGCTTGTTCTTGACGGCGACTATGAAAGCGACGCATCGTGTGTCGAGTATGAGGAGGATTGATCGCATACCGATATGCAGCTGTGGCTTCGACGAATGGAGTGAGTAAACAAATGCCAAAGATGATTAGAACAACACTCATGAAAAGCAGGGTAAACCCAAATGAATAGAGCGTCAAGATTTGAAAGACAAGAAACGTAGCAACTAAGGCAATGATGAGACAAACTACCAAAGTTATCGCTAGCCGTTTGGCAAAGGAAGCCCAATTCATTAATTATCCTCGTGAAATTCTAAGAAAGAAGGCGGAAAAAAAGTTATGGAATTATTCTGATGGATAGTGGATAGAGTTGGATATTGAATTATGATTTGCCGTGAGCGCACATATGCTTATAATGCTCAGAAGCATGTTCCTCTTGGCTTTTATAGGTGTCAAGGCGTTTAATAAGAAGGTTAAAGTCCACTTCGTGGGCATCAAATTCTGGGCCATCGACACAGGCAAATTTTGTTTGTCCTCCTATCTCGACCCGACAAGCTCCACACATGCCTGTGCCATCAACCATTATTGGATTTAGACTGCATTCCGTTTTCACACCAAAGGGTTTGGTTGTGGCTGCGACATTTTTCATCATTATAGGAGGACCGACGGTGTAGACGTAATCAATTTGGCGATCGGATTCGAGCAGTTCTTTTAGTTTAATGGTAACGAAGCCTTTAGTGCCCTTAGATCCGTCATTAGTGGTGATGTAGATTTCATCACTCACTTGATTGAGTTCGAGTTCACATACCAGCAGCTCTTCTTGTCGAGCACCTAAAATTGTGATGAGATAATTCCCCGCTTCTTTCAATTGGCGGGCCCGAGGTAACGAGGGAGCAGCACCACATCCTCCCGCAACTACGATAACGGTGCCATACTTTCTTACCGAAGGAGCTGTACCCAGGGGACCGAGGATATCCTTGATTTCATCGCCTGGTTGGAGTTTGGAAAGTTCCAACGTCGATTTTCCCACGACTTGGAATACAATGGTGATAGAGCCTTTGTTAGTGTCCCAATCTTTCATGGTGAGAGGGATACGTTCGCCTTGATCATGCAGACGGTAGATGAGAAATTGACCTGGATAAGCTTTAGCAGCAATTTCGGGTGCTTTGACTTCGAATTCAAAAATGTCGGGAGCGATAGTTTTCGTGGACAATATCTCAAACACGCTAGAACCCTCATTGAATAATGATTGAATTATGACCTATAGGCACGAGAAGGAGAGCGGGGTATAAACGTTATCAATGTTTGAGGTGATAAAATCGTTCTAAATCGTTGAACACCTTCATTTGGTGTGTTCTAATCTTTAGATTAAAGGTCAATGTATTACTCAGTATTGTACATGACAGTTTTACGAAGGTTTCGATCATCCCGTGTTTTAACTCGTTTAACCAGACGTGGATTGCCATCCCTTCGGATTCTCACACTTATAGCGATTATTCTGTCAACTTCAGTATTCACGACATTGTATGTAGAGCATAGATATTTTTCAGCAGAGGGATTACAGAATTTTGGAAGTCATGGGGAAGTGCTTTTCTATCTTCGAACACATCAACCACGCGGGATCCCCGGGTATGGCTTTTGGGGTATGACACCTGCGATGGAAACATTTTCAGATTCAGGGCTAGGAAGACCTACTGGTGCTTATTCAACCACAAATATTCAAGTAGCTGGTGTGGACGAGTTAGATATCGTCAAAACCAACGGAACTTTCATCTATACAGTTGTCCATGATGAGGTCATCATTATTCGGGCTTATCCCCCAGAGTCGGTCGAAATTGCAGGGAGGATTAACCCAATGGGTTATCCCCTTGGTCTATTCCTTTATGACTCGAATAGACTAGTTGTAATCAGTCAAGGGTTATCAATCGAGGTCTTCGACGTATCCAACCCCTCCGATCCTCAAAGGATAAACTGGGTGACTTTTGAAGGGTATTTTATTGGAGTCCGATTAATTCAAAATAAGATCTATCTAATTGCAGGGACGCCCACCGAAGATACGTTTGGTAATAAACGAATTCCAGAGGTTGGAATCGCTGGTACTTGGGGAACCATCATCAACGTGCGTGTGCCAGCATCCCAAATTTACTATGATCCAAAAACGATTGACACCTTCTTCCATTACACCTCAATTCTCACCCTAGATATTTCAGCACCTGCAGCCCTTCCGGATGTCAAATGCTTCTTGATGGGAACCACTGGCACCACCGTTTATGTTTCACAAAATAACTTGTATTTAGCCACCCATCAGTGGTTTGCGGGATCGGTTACGACGATTCATCGATTACAAATCATGGAAGACACCGTTACTTATGCCATATCAGGAACTGTACCAGGATATCTTCTAAACCAATTTTCCTTGGACGAATATGAAGAGCATCTTCGAGTATTTACCACGTATTACGATGAGAACTCAAGACAAGTCAGTGGACTCAGTATTTTGAACATGCAACTTGAGCTAGTAGGATCAATAGAAGGGCTAGCACCAAACGAGCAAATTTACTCAGCACGATTCCTTGGCAAGATGGGATTTTTAGTCACATTCTATAAAACTGATCCACTGTTTGTCTTCAATCTAACAGATCCCACTAATCCCGAACTTCTTGGTGAGCTAAAGATTCCTGGATACTCAAATTACTTACATCCCCTCGATAGCAACCATTTACTCGGAATCGGTAAGGATGTGAAAATTCAAGGTGATAATTGGTGGTACCAAGGCATGAAAATCAGCCTTTTCAACACAACAGATCCCTTTAATCCACAGGAATTAACGAATCTCATCCTCGGAGTACGAGGAACTGATTCAGAAGCACTCAATGATCATAAAGCAATTCTCGTAGATTCTGAAAAAGGCCTCCTTTCTATGCCCATTCAACTTTGCGAATATACTACAAATTCCACCGATATAGATCCGTGGATGCATGGATCAATCGTGTGGCAAGGTGCTTATGTTTTATCAATGAATCCTTCCAATGCATCCTTAGCGATTAAGGGTAGTGTTACACATATCGAAAATCTCGATGTGTTCAGAGAGAACATGTGGGAGTTTCTAGATCAGTTCATTCACAGAACTGGATACATCGAAACGATGTATTATGCGATATCCAATTCTAAAATCACTTTCCATAATCTAGCGGATTTGAGTCTCCTTAGTGAACTTTCTCTCACCGAGAATTAAAGTAGGCAATCGAACAAATAGAGTGTTTCTAGGGGGGTGCCTTTTCTCAAGGGCGAGATACAAAATCAAGTTGGTTTTTCCCCGCATATTAGAGAATGTCACGTGAATTTTCAGGATTGCTAGAGTCTTCTTATGTGATGTTTGTTTTATTTCTTCAAAGGTCATCTTTGACACCATGGTCGTTATTGAAAGTGTTTTAGAGTTACGTACAGCCATTTCAATTACTGATTCTTTAGTAGATTTTGTATAGAAAGAAGCTGTTTTGAGGATGATAGTAGATTTATGGTGTAGCAACCTCGATTGTGAGTTTAGGTTTGCTAATTACTTCATGTTGTTCTTCGAGGATATTTCGGGCTATAGTTAAGGCGGTTTCATCATCGTATACACCTTGAGCGTTTTTCCGCGCCTCTTGGAGCATCTGACGTTGTACCTTGAGTTTTAGATCTCCAATTGTTAATGCCCCAATGCCATAGGTGTCAGGAATTAACTCGCGAAGATCATCTGTTGGAGTGAGTGACTCGATTCCATTAGGAGGCACGGCATTAACATCTAGCAGAATTTTTGTACCTAGAGATGATTGAAGTTGTTCAAGTGATACCAATTGAACGCCAGGAGCACCAACTGCAAAAATCAATGTGGCATCATTTATAAGCTCCTGCATTTCCTCTAGCGAAGTTACCTTAACACCTTCAACTTTATTACTCTCTACAGATGCTCGGATTGCCACATCCTTGGCTCGTTCAATTTTTCGTGAGGTTAATAGAGTGATGGCTCCACTCTTGGAAAGTAAGTGAGCCACACTTTCGCCTACTGGTCCAGTACCTGCAAGAACCAAAGCAATATTACTTTTGAAGGAACCTTGGTTTAGTTGACGCAAAGCAGCTTCAGCTTTGGCAACCATAGCTGCAGCAGTCGAAAATGCTCCATGAGGATCAACAATAACTGCTGTTTCAAAAGGCTTCACCATTGCCATCTGAATTCTGTCTGCCATCTGACGAGCAACAGAAACCTGGCGCCCACCAACAAAGAAACAGAGATGTTTCACTCCTTTGGTCCCTCTTGAAAAGATAGCGTCTTGGACTAGGTCTTGAATCTTATCAAGTGACACTCCCGAATATGGGACTACAACATCAAATCCCGCGTCATACGCTACGCAGATATCAAACGGGCTAGCGTGTTCATCCGCTTCTAAGAAAAAAAGGATATCACTGAGTTTTGTTTTCGGGCGCTTAATCACTGGAACAACAGAAACAGAAGATACTCCTGTGAGTTCAGTCATTCCTTTGATTTCTTCCTTAGGCAATTCAGAAAGAATCGGCTTAAAGGACATAGGAACTACTTCCACCTCTAAGGACTGTAAAAGTTCCATTAAGCCCTGGAAATGTCGAGGGCTGCTTAAGTGTAGAGCTGTTATTCGTTTCTTTTTAAGAGAATCTGCTTTGTTTAATATTCCCATGGCAATCCAGCTTTCACGGATTCCAAACTGCACTTGTCTAATTTCTTCTTCAAGTTCGTCGTGTAAGTATTGTCCGTAGGCAACAAGTCGATCAATTTTATCTTGTACTTCTGGAATGAGTTTTTCATCCGTCAAGGCCCTTAGTCCCTCTAGGATTTCATTGCGTTTTTCCATTTTAAGTTTGATACTTCGAGAGAGATAGGTGTGGGCAAAATCATCCATATCGACAGCAAAAAAAGGAATTTTTAATTTCACAAATACATCTGCTAATGGATTGCCTTCATGGAATTCCTTCAAATCTCGCATACCTAATTCGTCAGTTGCGAAATCAGGGTTTTCTGATTCTGCAATCTGCTTTATCATGTCACAATAAGCCATAGAAGGTCGTTTTATTATTGACATCTTCGAATCAGACACTGATGCGGAAGAAGTGATTCGCCAAGGTTCATCATAGGCCTTTCTAATTAGGAAGACCCGCAGAATTTTCCCTTTTAAAGGGGCAAGCTCTAATGTTTTCATGTAATCATCTGCCTTTCTATTGGCAATTGATACTATGCGCAATCGAAAAAAAAGTCGATGAAAATATATTTTTGAAGGATTCGTGACAAATTTTGTAGTCAAGCTTTTTACTAAATGTTCCTTTTTTGAATGAGGAAAATTTGGGTTGTCATAACTTAGGCATTTGATGATATATTCAATTCTAGTTTTTCGATTCACGAAATCTAATATCTGTATGAGTGGCACAAGATACACAGGGATCAAAACAACGAATAGCCATCATAGCCCGTTCGAGAATTTTTTCATTAGACCAACCAAGATTAAGGCAAGCTGTCATAACATTCTTTACAATCAGAGCTATCGCACCGGCGTTAAGCTCTGTTGGCACGCGAATATCAATATCTTCTATTCTACCTTTATTGTTTGTTTTTAAATTGTAGAGGAGTGTTCCCCGTGGTGCTTCAATGGCACTGGCTCCTACATTGGTTGTTGATTTTAAAGTGACAGATACTTCTTCACATATAGACCATTCAGTTTCTAATAGCTTGATTGCATTAGTTAGAGCAAATTCAATTTCATCGATTCGAAGAAGTCCTGAACGAAAAAGGTTGGGCATTCTTCTTTGTGAGCCTTTACTCCTTATGATTTTGGTTTGAAGAGATGCAAGCCGGGCGTGGGGTCCTGCTAGGAGATTTTTTGACTCATTGCTTGATTTAACGTAAATAACTTTTGTAGGAGCTTCAAACAGGTCCTGTTCAACTAGGTTTTTAGAAAAATCATCACAGGAAATTATTGTTTGAACTCCATCTTCTGAAATAAATTCGACTTGATTTGTCCCAGAAAATCGATTTGTTTTCGTTTCAAAACAGCTAATATAGAGCGGAAGGGGGAGAACATAGTGTTGAATTTCACCTTCAATTTCATTGAGTAACCAGCTATAATATTCCTTAGCCCACTTCACACCTGAGAGTGCTGAATGGAGTTGTTGGAGAAGTTCTTCTTGTTGATTTATAGTGAGGTTTTGAATGATTCCTCCGGGGATCAGATTAAAAGCCAAATTTGTATTGCCTGCTGTAGCCGTGATTAGTGCCTCTGCACATCTGAATAATTTTGTAGCAATTGGCAGAACACGTGGTTGTGTCCGATCAATACCAAGGATGTCTTGACGTGAGATTTGGTCGGTTAGAAACATTATATCAACTAAGGTAGAGAAAAATACACTGTAGGTATGCGATCTAATGATTTCTCCTAGCAGTGCCAGTTCACGGAGTAATTGTGCAATTGGAGGAATTGAAATGTCAGATGTTGCTTCTATTGCTTTGATTGCCCCGATTCTGTGTGCAACTGGGCAAATTCCACAGATGCGAGGAACAATTTTGGGTAAGTCGTTTACTTGTTGACCAATTATTACACCTTTAAAGTCTCGGGCGGTGGGCATGTTATAAATTACATTTGCAATACGGTCTTTGTCTCGTGTAACTATAAGCCTACTTTCACCTTCAATGCGAGTCATTGGCAAGGATAGCCGAATTTTCATTATTATAACTTCAACTCCGGTTTTTGGTATCTAAAGGCAAGTGCAGCATATTCCCGAATCGTATCGCTGACATTTAGTATAGAGAAGAGATTAGCGATAGCGGAGGGGAGATTTCGGTCTAAAGCACCCATACAACCATCACAGGGAGTAGCTCCCTTTATACAATGGGCTTCACATCCAGCTCGGGTTATAGGACCCAAGCAGAGTACGCCTTCGCGTAAAAAACAGCTTTTTGGGGGATGAAGAGCGTGTAGTGATGTTATCTCAACATCATATGTTTGATCTTGTGCAAAAGGACATTCTCCACAGACGTTTTTCTCAGGTAGTTCGATTTCAGAACCATCAATCGCACTCATCAAGAGATTTCCAAGAAGCTTTTGTGGTGGTGGACAGCCAGGTAGTGACGAATGTGGATCAACGAACTTATTAACAGGATCAATATGCATATTGGGAGATTGACTCATTATTCCACCAAGAACCGCACAACTCCCAAGTGCGATAATCTTGGTTCCCTCTGTCCAAAGTCTGCGAAGTAGTTCAGCGTCTTCATTACGAGTAACCCCGCCTTCCACAAAAACAACATCTAAATCATTATCGTTCTGGATATCAGAAATTAATCGAAAAATCTGAATATCCACTGACTTAAGTAGTTCTGGGAAAATGGCAGAACCAAGTACGGCAAACATACAGCCGCTACAAGAGTTAAGCTGAAGGAAACCGATTTTGGTCATCAGCTTAACAGCTCCATTAATTCAGTGGCAAATTGATTGACCTCTGAAGCAAAAACATGACCTTCCACCGCTGACACATTCAGTACGCGAACCCGTTGCTGTAATTCTTCGCCATAGAAGTCTGCGAGGACATCAATTCGTGCCCTCGCTTTCTTGATACCATCAAGAAACCGGCATGCAGTTTCATGACACCCAACAACCATAATACCATCAAAGCCATAATTTAAGGCATTAATTATGAAATTTGCATCAATAGAGCCCGTACAAGGCAGCCTGAGTACCATTGCACTAGCAACATAATCCAATCGCCGAATACCCGCATTATCTGCAGCAGGATACCCACATGAATCACAGGAAAAAATAAGTATCTTTGGCGAGTTTGTGCCCATAGATAAAGCACTCATCGCGGCTTGGACCTCCTCCTGAATTGGAGGTGAAGATAGGGCGCCTGTAGGACATATTGCAATACAGTCTCCGCAGCCTTTACATTTTAGAGTATCAATACGGAGTGTATCAGCTACAATAGAAATGGCATTGAAGGGACATGACTCCAAACAAAGATTACATAACCCACATTTTCCTTGATTTATTTGAATTGGCATATCCCCTACAGGAAGGCTATCTTTTCCTAATAATAAGAGAACTTCTAAAGCAGTATTTCGAGATTCAGTTATTAATTCAGAATAAAGTTTTGGACCCGTTATAGAACCACAAGCCCAAATACCTGAGGAAAGACTCTTTGGATCAAGAAACCCTCGCCTATCCAGGGAAAAATTCGTCATAGTACGAAGAGTTAGTTGTTGATCTCCAGGAACCATACCCATATTTAGAACAATCAGATCCGCTGGAAAGCGATCGGATTCTGTTTGAATATACCGCATCCGACCTCGATGAATAACTTTCAAATTTTTACAAAAGTGAATATGGCTATCTTCAGGGATGAATGTTGATCGATCAGGTGGAATTCGATGTTTCTCATAGAGGATATTGAGAGAAACATTTGGATTATTATGCTTCACAATATTCATGTATTTTAGAGCAACATTACAACAATAGTTTGAACAAGTATTGATAGAATTCTGACATTGAATAAAAACTATAGACCTAGCAGGTTTGCCATTTTTTTTACGAATTATATTGCCTCCTGTTGGTCCATCAGGAGCAAGCATTCGCTCAAATTCATATGAAGTGATAATATCTTTTGATGGGTTATGTTGAATTGAATCTTGGTTTGGTATGGTTTTTGGATCACAGACCTCTGCTCCGGTAGCAAGAATTATGGCTCCAACAGAGAACTTCTTGGTTTCAGGTTTTTGATCAAAATTAATGGCATGAGAGGGGCATGTTTTTTCACATTTTCGACATGTTCGACAAAAATCTATGTCCTCTTCATTGACAACTGGTCTATTAGGGTATGCAGCAGGACAAGGTAAGTGGATTAGTTTACGCTGTGTGAAGTTAAACTCAAATTCATCTGGACGAGACTCAGGGCAGATATCAGCGCAAGACCCGCACATAATACACCTAGTTAAATCAACATATCGAGGTTGTTGGATCGCGGTAATCTCATAATTACCAATAGTACCAGAAATATCTGTTAGTTGAGTATTAGTGAGAATTCGTATATTTCCAGAAAGGGTAATTGCTGATACATCCTCAGCGATCATACATGGACCACAATCTAAAGCACCATGGATTCTTTCCCATCGCCTTGCTATTCCACCTAAACAAGGCTGTTTTTCTATTAGAATAATAGAATAGTCAGATTGGGCTAAAACCTTTGCAGCTTCCAATCCGGCTATTCCACCACCGATGATGGCAGCACTTTTTCGAATTGGTAAGGTTCGTTTTGGAATTAACATACGATGACGAAGCATCTCAACACTAGCCCTAATAAGGAGTGACGCTTTTTCCGTGGCTGGTTCTGGCACAGTTCTATGAACCCATGCACAGTGTTCGCGAATATTTGCAAATTCAACTGGTACATCTAATTTCATTCGAATAGTAGCAAACATTTTGCTATGAAGCCGTGGGGAACAGGCTGCAATTACAAGGTTATTTAAGAAATACCGCTCGCACCATTGTTTAAGATTCTCAACATTATCTAACATACATAAATGCGGAAAAACCATAGTGCGCTCAACAAAAGGAAGAGCATTGACTTTCTCCACAAGTTCACCAAGATTAATGGTCCTTCGGATCTCCTCGCCACAAGAACAAATGATAACTCCAATACGGAAGATCGCGCCACGTGAATCTACTTCGCTTGCATCAATTGATTCTCCCGCCATTAACTGGTCCTTAGCAATCATCAAGCGGATTGCGATTCTCCCTGCAGCAGAGAGTTGATAAAATCCATTTCGTTTCTCAATAAATTCTTTAAGTTTTTTTAGATGATAATTAAACAGGCCAGTTTTTTTAAGCCCCACTCTTTCCATTAAATCCTTGTAGCTAATTAACCGTTCGCTATCAAGTATCCGAAGAATGTGTTCGCGGAGTGGGTGAGCCAAAGCCGCATACACGTTCATTGTTTGGTCGCTCTCATTCTAAAATCTGAAAAATATTAGATGATAACTACAATTGTCAAGAAAATAAACTAAGACAAAAATGCTTGCCTCGTTTCAAAAAAATAGGAACCTATTTTCCTACAATTAATGAAGAGCAACTTTTTTTGTACTTTCTGAAGCAAGAGGTTGAACACGATAGCGGGTTTGACGACATCTACGACAGATATAGCGGCTTATCACATTGAGAACTCCACACCACTCGCATTTCCAAAAGTCAATCGTTTTAAGTGTTACATCAGTTTGGCGTCGTATGTAGCGACAATGCTGACAAAGCCGTAAATGAATAGGATTAGATATTCCACATTCGGGGCAAGTCCAATATTTCAAACTACATCACCCCACATTGATCCTGTTTTTGAATAGCCTACAATAAAGCTCCCAAATTGATTCGTAAAAGATATGAAATAAGATTTCTTCAGAAGCTCGCTGTCTTCATCGAACCACATTTCACATCCTCATATACATAAGAAGTGAATTGTGAAACAAAAAGACTCTGAAAAAAACTGTTACAAAAATCTGACAAATAAAATTATCTTCATACAAACACTAGGTTAATAGCTGGCAGCCAAATAACTCTGAAATAAATCGACTATTTTTCAATTGTGATATCAAGGCCTTCAACTTTATATTTATGAGGCTGATAGGTTTCAGGTTTATAGCGTCCTCCTGCCTTCTTGATGTGAAGTGATCTTTCATTATCAAGTTTAACCAACTCAACAACGACTTGGGTTGTGTGTTCGATAGCCGCGAGAAACTCTTGACTGTGCGCTTTACGATTAATTGTCCAATACGCCAAGGTTTTATAGGCATACAATGCGGGACAAATATGTCCAAAAAAGGATTTAGTACCATCTTGCCCCCATATGATTTCCATCGCTGTTAGGCTATTGATTACTAACCGCGTTCCATCACCAATAAACTCTCTTTCAATTCTCCCAAAGAAGTGATGAAACCTTTCAACGTCTCTGGACATTGGAACCTTCCGAATCCATGAAGGAGCTTTATCATAAAAATCTGTAAAGATTAGTTCACCGCGACCTCCGGATTCTGAAAAACAATCAAGTACTAGTAAATGGTTTTCCCAACCCTTTGGTAATGAATTGATTAGCGGGTCAAGAAATAATAGTAGAGCTTGTGGTGGGTAAATGAAATCTAAATAAATGACTTGATTCTTTTTTATAATACCTTGGCGCATGAAGTTCTGTAAGAACTCATGAATGAAGGTTCCGGTCTCATATTCCCAGACCACATTTTCGCCTAAAATTAAACCTTTTCCCAGTATGTCATCTAATGCGGGGATTCCTGTAGAAGAGCGCATTTATCGAGATCTCCTAGATTGGACATGTAACGGTGCATTATATGTTTGGTTGTTGTTTGATGTACATTATTGAACAAAATGAACATAAGCTTTGAATAGTTGAACACTATATTCTAACTTAACCAGGTGAAAAGAAATGCTCCACCTGGTTGAACTTACTCCGAAAGAATTAGGCTTAAAGAAGTTGATGGT
>JAEOSA010000207.1 GCA_016840595.1 Candidatus Hermodarchaeota archaeon
GGAGCAGGATAATCAATTAGTGAGGTTGACTCTCATGAGCGATGAAGAGTTAGATGAGCTACGACGGCGAAAAATGGCGGAATTACAACAACAAGCCATGGCAGAACAACAGGTAGCTCAAGAAGAAGCAATTCGAGCCCAACGAGCGGCAGTGCTTCGTCAAATTCTCAGTCCTGAAGCCCGCGATCGGATGAATAACCTTCGCATGGTCAAACCCGAATTCGCGGAACAATTGGAAAATGAACTCATTCGTCTCGCTCAAGCAAACCGATTGCCCGAAGTTCCAATTTCTGACAAAACTCTGAAAACCATGCTTGCACAAGTACAGTCTCGCAAACGTGACACGAAAATTGAATTTAGGTGAATAAGTGAAGGTTGTGGCTCAAAATGGCTCGAAACAAACCCTTAGGAAAGAAGCTCCGGATGGCACGTCAGCTCAAATCAAATGTAGGCGTTCCCGCCTGGATTATGGTCAAGACCAATGGCAAAGTGCGGACGCATCCGAAACGCCGGAATTGGCGACAATCAAAACTTAAACCATAGAAGATAGTGGAGTGTGCTCAAGTATGGCTGAAGAAGACGATGCAGTAACAGAAGCTCTCGAAGTTACCGAAGAAATTGTAGTTGAACGACTCTATACTATCCCCTTGGGCAAAGCCTATAATGCTGTCCGAAAGAAACGAGCCAAACGAGCAGTGAATATGGTAAAAGCTTTCATTATCCGTCACATGAAAGTCGAAGAGGAAGAAGACCTCTCCCTCGACCCAGTCCTTAATGAGTATCTTTGGATACGAGGAATTGAAAAACCGCCACGTCGTGTTCGCGTACGGGCAACGAAAGACCGGGATGGCTTCGTCAAAGTCTTTTTAGTCGAAGGACAATGAATAGGTCCTCCAACCCCGGATTAATCAATAAACGTGGCTACCCTGATGAGTGAAAAAATTGAACGATTTGAGTATGACGGGAGCTCAAATATTGGTGCCTTTAGCCGCGTTACTGATCACTGGATTCTTCAATCACCTAGTAATGAACCTACTACACAGGGTCTTGCTGCCCTCTTTGAAAAACAACCTCTTACAACAACTATAGGACAAAGCACCCTCGTCGGATTTCTTACCGCAGGAAACAAAAATGGAATTCTGGTTCCTCATATCATCCTTGATGAAGAGATAGATTTCCTCACACAAACACTGGATTCTCAGATTTTATCACTAGACTCAAAACTTACAGCACTTGGTAACCTTATCCTTGCCAATGATCACGCAGCACTCACCAGCCCAGATTTTTCCAAATCTGACCTCCAAACCATACGCGACGCATTAGGAGTTGAAGTTGAAGTGCGAACTCTTGCTGACTCCGGTCTAGTTGGCTCCTACTGTGTCGTCACTAACAAAGGATTATTGGCTCATACAGACGTATCTGAAGATGAACTGGAGTGGTTAGGCTCCTTCTTTTCAGTAGAAACTGAAGTGGGAACGATTAACTGTGGTGTGCCCTACGTTTCCATCGGTTTGTTAGTAACAAGCCATGCTGCGGCTGCGGGGTTTGAAACAACAGGTCCAGAATTAATGCGGATAACAGAAGCCTTCTTTTAATCAAATCCCTCAAGTTTGGATGAGTCTAGGAAAGAGTTAAAATAGAACTCACTATCCGATGGATGGCTACACACACAAAAGAGGCTGATTAGAATGTCTGTTCAAATATATCGCCTGCAAGGAACCTATCGTCGAATAAAACGAAATTACCGGTTTTCTAAAGAAATCCGAGCTAGCAGTGAAAATGATGCCCGTGAACAGCTCTATTCTATTCTAGGATCCTGTCACCGAGTCCAACGAAAAGCTATCAACATTGAACAGATAAACATCATCACACCTCAAGAGGCAGAAAAACCACTGATTCGAAAGCTTAGTGGTATAGAATAGCCAATTGTGTAAGCCTTCTACCCACTCTTTGGGGATTACGAATTATGGCAAAAACCCCTCCCAACCCAGAAGAAATGGCTCAGTCATTAATTGTTCATATTCAAAACTTAGAGGAAGAAATCATTCGCGGGCAACAAAACCTGCAAATGATTGAACTCCAACTCCAACGGCTACTGGAAACTGGATCCGCCGTTCGAGAACTAAAGAATCACAAAATCGGGGATGAAATCCTAATTAACATCGGGTCTGGGGTTCACCTTCATGTCAAACTTACAGATGTAAAGCACGTTATTACTTCACTCGGGGCTGCATTTGCCACTGAAAGAACTATCGATCAAGCTTTAGCTCGATTTGAAGAACAACAAAAACAACTCACCGATATCGCCCAACGTCAACAAGAACAAATCCAGAATACGCAGGCTCGCATTGAAGAACACCGGGCACAGCTTAATCAGCTAATCGCATCAGTTCAACAGCAACAACAGAAACAACAATGAGCTGTAAACTACTCGGGGATTTTTAGGTGTTTGAGAAAATTCGTAAAGCAGTCGACGGATTTGTGCAGAAAGTAACCCACAAATCCATCAGTGAACAAAACCTGGATGACGCGCTATCAGACCTGCAAATGGCTCTTCTCGAAAATGATGTAGCATATGAGGCCACCGAACGTATCAACGATCGTGTTAAAGAGACACTCGAAGGAGAACAAATCGGTCTCCTACAAAGTAAGAAAGACCTAATCAAAACTGCACTCTACGATGCCATACTAGCGGCTTTAACCCCTGAAAATCCGGTAGATTTGTTCACCCTCCTTGATCAGCGAAAGAAAGCTGGGGAACCACTCACACTCATGTTCTTAGGGGTAAATGGCACGGGGAAAACCACAACAATTGCAAAGATTACCCAGATGCTCCAGAAAAAGGGCTACTCCGTCGTTTTAGCCTGTGCAGATACCTTTCGTGCGGGAAGTGCTGAACAAATCCAAATTCATGCGGATCGGCTGAAAGTCCGCGTGCTAAGTCGACCTTACGGTTCTGACCCAGCATCCGTCGCTTTTGATGCAATCAATCATGCACGCGCCCGGGGAATCAATGTAGTTTTAATTGACACTGCGGGTCGTATGCAAACGGATAAGAACCTCATGGCAGAACTTTCAAAAATTCACCGCGTCGCCGAACCCGACTTAGTCATCTTTGTTGGCGATGCCCTTGCAGGTAACGATGCCATTGAACAGGCGAAGACCTTCAATGAAAAAATTGGCATCGATGCGGCCGTGCTCACAAAAGTTGATGCTGATGCAAAAGGAGGCGCGGCACTCTCCATCGCGATTGCAACAGGAAAACCCATTATCTTTATCGGCGTGGGCCAAGAATATTCAGACCTTGAAATCTTCAACCCTGAGTGGTTTGCTAAAAAAATCGTGGCGGCAGGCTAGTTTTTAACCCGACCGTGTTTGACGCAAAGGCTAAAAGGCGTCAGTACTTGCTTCTTCAATCGTAGGTTTCCCTGTGTGTGATGACGATGGAATTGAAAGGGCGCCATTTGTTAAGTTTGAAAGATTACACTCGTGAAGAAATTCAACTTCTTCTTGATACCGCCGCGGATTTGAAACGTCAGCGTTATCGTAGCGAATTGGGGACCAGCCTCCTGGGAAAATCCGTGGGTATGGTATTTGAACGTCCCTCAACGCGGACCCGCGTAAGTTTTGAAGTCGCAATAAACGAATTATCTGGCGATGCCTTATTTCTCAGTTCACAAGAACTTCAACTTAGTCGCGGTGAACCCATAGCTGACACGTCTCGCGTACTCAGCCGGTATCTCCACGGCATTGTAATCAGAGCAACCAATCACGACCATGTTGTAGAACTCGCTGAATACAGCACAGTACCAGTAATCAACGCACTTACCCCCATGTATCACCCCTGTC
>JAEOSA010000208.1 GCA_016840595.1 Candidatus Hermodarchaeota archaeon
CTGGATTTTGTCTGGAAGGACTTTCAAACCAAAATGAACAACGAACTGGTCGGTATTTTCGGAAATTATGCATACCGAGTGCTTCTGTTTATTCATAAAAACTATGGGAAAATTCCTGAAGGCTCCCTTACTCCAGAGACTAAGCAGAAGATCACTCAAACAATCGAATCGGTTCAGAAATCAGTGGATGAATTTCGGTTCAAAGAAGCTATAGACAGTACTATGCAACTTGCTGCATATGGAAATACAACCTTCCAACAATGTGAACCCTGGAAATCAATCAAAGAAGACTCTACACGTTGCCAAAGCGATTTGTATCAATGCTTACAACTCCTCAAGGCTATCGCCATTTTAATTGAACCAGCAATGCCAACTGTAGCGGAGCGCCTCTGGCTCCAACTAGGTCAAACAGGAAATGTTCACGAAACCACTGTGAAAGATTGTCTAGAGCCACTTACCTCTGAAATCAAACTACCTAAACCAGAAGTCCTTTTTACAAAAATGCCCGATGAAATCGTTGAAAAAATGAGCGCAATACTGACCCGCCGTATCGAATCTGCGAGATCAAAAGCAAATTAGGCACTTTCAACATAATTTCTTAGCCTGTTGTTCAAACAACCTCTCATTATGCTATCTTCTCTTCTCGTAATAACTCAGTTCTTTTCTTTCTATTCTCTTTTTAGTTCTGGGCTTAATGTCAATCAATGATAATTCAATAGGCTAGTAGGAAAATAATAGTACCCATCTCATAAATTCCCCAAATACAGATTGCAAATAATGCTGAGACGGGAATTGTTAGAAGAGAGGTAAAGATTAGTTTCCGTAAGACCATTCTATTCGAGGGAACCTTATTTGCCATCCCTGAACCAATTAACGATGTTATAAGAATATGCGTTGCAGCGAGGGGAATCCCCAGTATTGTACCTACTAACAACACAATCGCTCCTGCCGTTGCCGATGAAAAACTTGCACTGGGACGCAACTCCGTCAACTCAATTCCAACCGTCTTAACCACACGACGCCCCAAAACCAATAATCCTATTCCCATGCCCACTCCACCAAGTAATAACAATAATGTAAATTCGATAGGTCCGGTGAAAAACACCGTCAACAAACCTACCGCCTTAGCCACATCATTCCCTCCCCGACTTAAACAGAGAATAATCACCATCACTAGTAACAACCAACCAAAAATTTGTTCTCTTTGCTGTATTTCGGTCAACCCTCTACTCTTCGACAGAAATGTTCGTATGACATAACGTTGTAGAAAATAAGCTATTGCCAAACTGAAGATTGGACTCAAAATCCATCCAATAACAATAACGGAGATGATGTCCCACCGAACCAGTGGTACACCCCAAACCAGCTCGCTCAGCAAGCCAATACCTAGAATGCTTCCAACAATTGCATGAGTCGCTGAAATCGGGTAACCAAGAGAAGCACTCAACAGCATCCACACCATAATTGCTAAGGAAATAACAAACACAAGATCAACGGATAGAGGTTGGGTGACCATATCTGCGCCAATAGTTGTGCTAACCCCATGACCTAAAACCACAGCACCAATCATCAAAAGAATGCCGCCAAGAATGACGGCATTTCTCAAAGAAAGCACTTTAGCACCGACCAAACTAGCCATTGTATTATCATTTGCACCAATAGCAAAAGCTACAGCACCCGCCAGAATAAGTAATACAACGACTGGAATGAGTAGTGCAACCAGTGACAAGGAATTTGGGTCTCCGATTTTGTGGTGGTTTTTGCAGGCACTTAATTACCCACAAAAACTATATAAATTATATAACATATTTACTCTATAGAGCCCCCTTTTCAACCCTTCTTCTCGAAGACTTATCAGAGATTCTAGTTAGAATTCCCCTAATACCACATAAGGAACAGAACGCTACAAGTAGCCTTTCAGAATTCTTAACTATGGAATTTCACAAGTCATACTGAATTTGTCGCAGCTAATCACATAATTTCTTAGTTTGTAGTTCAAACAACCTTTCATTATGCCATCAGCTAATTTCTAATCAGGAGAGTGTCTGCTTCTCCCTAGGTTATTTCTTGGTGAATTCCACTTCAGTATCAGATGGGTTACATTATGAGAATGGAACATATCCATTAACAGTGTGTTATAAGCAAATCAGAATTATTTTCGAAGACTTATTTGAAATGTTTACACCTATGGAGAATTAATCCACAGCTGCTTTTATTGAACCGAGTTCTCTCCTCCTTCGGTGATAAATGGTGAACAACAGCATCTGTATCAACACCGAAGGCTTGACGAAAACCTTTGGGTCTGTTCAGGCGGTCAAAGAGCTCGATTTAGAAGTGAAATCGGGTAGTCGGTTTGGCTTTTTAGGTCCGAATGGGGCCGGGAAGACCACGACGGTTCGCATTCTCTCAGGGCTCTTAAAACAGACAAGTGGCACTGGCACGGTCTGTGGATATGACGTATCTACCCAGCGTAATTCGATCAAGGCTGTAACGGGCCTTCTGCCCGAAACGCCTGGCCTCTACTCCAAGCTTTCTGCTGTGGAATTCCTCGAGTTTATTGGAGCACTGAATGGCCGCAATAGAGAATCACTTCATAAGCGGATTGACCGCCTTCTTGCCATTCTGGGACTGGAAGGTCGCCAAGAGGATTTACTCGAGTCATATTCGTCTGGGATGAAACAAAAGGTTCTCATGGCTTCGACGTTACTGCATGATCCGCAACTCGTGTTTTTGGATGAACCGACGTCACGTCTCGACCCCGCGGCTTCAGCTCTAGTAAAGGATTTGATACTCCTTCTCGCCGAGGAAAATGAAACGAGCTTTTTCATCTGCACACACATTACCAGCTTCGCTGAGGACGTGTGTGATGTAATTGGTATTATCAATGAAGGGCAATTAGTGATCGTTGATTCACCCCAACAATTAATTGAATCAACAAAAACGAGGGATCTTGAAGAAGCATATCTCAAAATCATCGGTGGCAAGGTCGACCGCCAAACCTTACTTACATGGAGGTAGCAGAGATGGTTTGTAAATGGCTTCAGATCGCTAAGGCGGAATTCTTCGTCTTGACTGCAAGATTCAAGGGTCACCGGAAACTCTTCATAGGCCTAGTACTTAGCTTTGGATTGCTCTGGGCAGTTTATTTTGCCCCATTAGTAGTGGGGCTCGTGATGGAGGTCCTTACTCCTATAACTCCAATTCGTGTAATACTCCAAGTCATGTTTCCGGGGCTGATGCGTGCAGTGATGCTATTACTGTGGATGCTCCTCCTTATCATCCCCTTGAGTCAGGCACTATCAGAGATTAAGATTGGGCAATGGGAGATTCTCCTTGCTAGTAATGTCAAAACCCGTGATATCCTTGTTGGCACCTTTCTGGGAAAGATACCTAACTATACGTTGTATGTCCTTGTTTTGGCACCCCTCCTACTTTCGCCTTTTCTACTTGCCCTTCAGGTCTCGCTTCTAGGGCAGCTAGTTATCTATGCAACCCTTACATTGATGGTGCTGATGATTATTTGGCTGTCCAATATCATTTGTGCGGCTCTTCAAGCGAAACTGGGTGATTCCTCACGCGGTAATGATATCGCCAAAGCCTTCGCCTTGCTAATGGGTTTGATAGTAATTGTTCCAGTATTGGGTCTACAGCTCTTCGCTGTTCAGTTTTCCGTGATCTTAGGGCTAAACGTTTTCTTGGTGTTTCCCTTCACTTGGAGTGCTGACCTTGTTAGCTGGCTGGCCATCACCTTCAATGGTATTAACCTTACAACATCACAAATAGCGCACTTTCAGAATGTCCTGCAATTCGGTTTACTCACAAATGGGCT
>JAEOSA010000209.1 GCA_016840595.1 Candidatus Hermodarchaeota archaeon
ATGAGTTCCAAAGAAGCAATCAAAGTGGATGAGCTCTTGAAGATAAAGGGGGTTAAAGACGCCTCGCTGGTGAGCTACAGGTCTGACTCAACCTGATAACATATTTAACAGCAAATCAGGAGGACATAGCAGAAAATAGAGATCTTATAAAAGGTGAGCATAGTGAAGAACATAGCGTTCACCATTTTCATCCCCACGCTTTTACTATTGTCCATACATGCTCTCGCATCGGGGCAGTCAAACGGTGGACTGGTAATTAACGAGTTCATGGCCGACAACGACGGAGCCGTTCCAGGACCCTACATGACTTTTCCGGACTGGATCGAACTCTACAACGGCGGAAACACGCCGATAGATTTAAGCGGAATGGGTCTTACCGAGGATCTCGCTGACCCTCTCTGGAGGTTTCCGAATGGCACCATCTTGGCTCCCGGAGATTTCCTTCTAGTCTGGGGTGGCAGAGGCTCCGGACCGGATATGCTTCACGCAAATTTCTCACCGAATGCCGGCGGAGGAACCTTGACTCTGTTGGCTGTGGACGGTGCGACTGTTATTGAGCAGGTAACATTCGAAAAGCAGATCAGGGACGTATCTTACGGGCGAGTTCCTGACGGGGGTTCCGCTTGGAGCTACTTGATAACCTCTACTCCGGGCGAAGCAAATGTGGTGAATCCTCAAACTGGTCCCTCAACGGATTGGCCGGTCTGGGTTTTCATCGTAGGGTTTCTTGTTGTTTGCATATTGATCGCTATTATCGGGAGGAAACGAGGATGGGGGAAAACTGATAGGCAAGAGGCAACCTTGTTTGAGACATGAGTTCAAGTACAAAATCGATCGTCTTCAGTTCGATGTCCTACGGAAGAGTCTTGCTACGGTTCTCAAGCCTGACCCTCACATGGGGACCGCTGGTCGATATCATATTAGAAGCTTGTATTTTGACGACTTTAGAAACTCGGCTTTTTGGGAAAAGCTAGCAGGAAATTATAGGCGAGAGAAATATCGAATTCGCATTTATAATCGCAGCGATGCATTCATCAAATTTGAACGAAAAACGAAAATCCGCAACTATATTCTCAAAGAGAGCGTAAGACTCACACGGGAAGAAGCCGACCGAATCATTGCCGGAGATTATGATTTCTTGGCTGATTCGAAGCACAAGCTTCTCAGAGACTTCTATCGGAAAGCCCGGTGCGATATCATGAAACCCGTTGCTATTGTCGAGTATGACCGAGCCGCGTACGTTCATCCAGTAGGCAATGTTCGGATAACCCTTGACACCGACTTACGCATGGGTTTAGCGGCAACCTCGTTTTTTGACTGCAACATTTGCACAATGAGTGTTGTCAATGAATCAGATGTTATTTTGGAGGTAAAGTATGATGATGTGCTTCCTCTCTTCATCTGCAGTTTGTTCCCTGACACGATTCGCCCACAATCTGCTGTGGGCAAATTTGTTATATGCAGAGAGCAACATATGACAGTGACAGGAAATTCCACTTGTATTTTGCTATGCCGAGGTAACGAATAATATGATCTTCTGTTTGTCTGTCCTGTCAAGTGGTCGTTTACAACCTGTCAAAGATGAGCTGAACTATGGATAAGGGACTCCTAATCGTAACTGTCGCATGCATTGCTATGTTGGCGTTTTTCTTAGGGTATCAGCTATCTATAGGCGGTTTGCCAAACGATAGATCGACCGCCAACGCTGATGACTGGGACAGCTCCATCACTGTCGACCTAACGTTGAAGGGAGACTCAATAGAGGTCAGTCACTCTCAGCCCGTAACCGTCGACGGCACCAGAGCAACAATCTTGTTTGGAGGCACATACAAAATTACTGGCTCATTAAGCGATGGCCAGATAGTAGTGTACACCGATGATGAAGACCCTGTTCGGCTCATTCTGAACGGCGTCGACATTAAATGTTCCACAAGCTCTCCAATCTCTATCATGGATGCGGAAGAAGCTTTCATAATATTAGCGGACGACACCGAAAATTTCGTAGAAGACGCTGCAACATACGTTTATGGTGATACCTCCGAAGATGAACCAAATGCAGCTATCTTCTGTAAGTCCGACCTCACTATCTTGGGCAATGGCATTTTGAATGTGATTGGCAACTATAATGATGGCATAACCAGCAAAGATGGGCTACTCATTCAAAACGGAAGCATCAACGTGAGATCAGTTGATGACGGCATCCGTGGCAGAGACTACATTGAAATCAAGAGCGGAGGCCTGGATCTGAACGTCGGCGGCGACGGCTTAAAGTCTGATAATCCGGAAAACGCGACGCTAGGAAATATTTCTGTTGAGAACGGAACGATAAATATCGTTTCAGGAGGCGACGCATTTCAGGCCGAAAAGAAAGTTCTGATTGCCGGTGGAAGTTTCAACCTGAAATCTGGCGGAGGGAGCAGTAGTGTCGTAGCTGGCAATGTTTCGACTAAGGGTATCAAAGGACTTGTCAGTGTGACAATTGATGGCGGTGTTTTTGACATTGACTCAGCGGATGATGCTATCCACTCGAATGGCACGATAACAATTAACAGTGGTTCCCTCACTCTCTCAGCCGGAGACGACGCTATTCACGCTGACAATCTCGTGGAAATTAACGGCGGAAACATCAATATCGCTAAGTCTTTTGAAGGTATAGAAAGCGCCACCGTCACAATTAATGAGGGAAATATACATATTACCTCATCCGATGACGGCATAGATGCTGTTTCGAACGTCCAGAATCCTAACTCTGGAGACGTTTCTATTATAAACGGAGTTATAGCCATTGTTTCCGGGGGGGATGCCATTCAAGCCGAAAAAAATGTTGCAATAGCTGGCGGCACTTTGGCTTTGACTCCAGGAGGAAGCAGTAACAGTACTGTCGGGTCTGATGCTTCATTGAAAGGAGTAAAGGGTGTTGCCAGCGTTGCTATTGACGGTGGAACTTTCACTATTAGTTCACCTGATGACGCTCTTCATTCGAATGGAGCGATAACAGTGAATGCGGGCAATCTTGCTCTTTCCTCTTATGATGACGCTATTCACGCTGATGGTTCTGTGGAGATTAATGGTGGAGACATAAATATTGCAAGATCCGTTGAGGGCATAGAAGGTGCGGTTGTAACCATTAATGGCGGAGACATTCACATTGTCTCAAGTGACGATGGCATAGATGCAGTGGCAATTGCTGGAACTCCCAACGCGGGGACCATGTCTATTGTAAGTGGCACGATAGATGTCAGGTCTGGCGGAGATGCCATTCAAGCCGAGGCTAATGTTGTGATTACTGGCGGAAGCTTTAACTTGGTATCAGGTGGAGGTAGCCTAAACGCTGTAGGTTCTGACTCCTCTGCCAAGGGTATTAAAGGAGTTGCAGGCGTGACGATAAACAGCGGAACTTTCTTGATTGATTCAGCGGACGACACGATTCACTCGAATGGAAAAGTTATGATTAGTGGAGGCTCATTCACTCTTCGGACCATAGATGATGCAATTCACGCCGATGGTTCAATAGAAGTAAACGGTGGAAACATAAACGTTGCTAAATCATTTGAGGGAATTGAGGGTGCAGCTGTTACAATTAATGATGGGAGTATAAGCATCATTTCAAGCGATGATGGCATAGACGCAACAGGAAGTCTCACGATTGCTAAGGGAGTGATAAATATTAAATCTGTTGGGGATGCGATTCAAGCTGATACGAATGTTTTGATTACTGGCGGAAGCTTCAATATTCTTTCAGGCGGGGGTAGCCTCGGCATCATAGGCACGGAAGATTCTGCTAAAGGTATCAAAGC
>JAEOSA010000210.1 GCA_016840595.1 Candidatus Hermodarchaeota archaeon
GCCTATAAACAACAATTACAGTATTTCATCAACCTCAAAATTAACGGCAATAATCGGATTGAACGATTATATGCCCAGAACATGCCCGCACCGTTTCTTTCCTTACTATTTGATGACTGTATCAAGAAGGGTAAAGACTACCACGATGGAGGACCACGATACAACTCCACCTACATTCAAGGCGTTGGACTAGGAACGCTCACGGATTCGATGTCGGCTGTGAAATACCACGCATTTGACAAACGGACGATTTCACTCTCATCACTAATCAGAGCTCTGAACAAAAATTTTGAAGACAATGAGGAATTACGGCAGCGCCTCATTACTGAATCCCCGAAATTCGGTAATGATGATGACTATGCTGATACAATCGCCCAAGAAATCTTTGATGCCTACTTTTCAGCCATTGATGGACGTCCGAACACCAAAGGTGGCGAGTACCGTGTGAACTTGCTTCCTACAACTGTTCACATCTATTTCGGTCGTGTTACCGGAGCTACACCCAACGGACGTAAAGCGGGTTATCCCCTCTCTGATGGCATTTCACCAAGTCAAGGAGCCGATATATGCGGGCCAACCGCTGTCATTCGCTCAGTATCAAAAATTGACCAAGTAAAAACAGGTGGTACCCTCTTGAACCAGAAGCTTCTCCCCAAGCTTCTAGACTCAGAGAATAGTATAGAGAAATTAGCAGCTCTCATTCGTACCTATTTCAAACTTGGAGGGCATCACATACAATTTAACGTAATTGATGTGGACACCTTGAAAGATGCTCAAAAGCACCCCGAGTTGTATCAGGATTTAATTGTTCGAGTTGCAGGATACAGCGATTATTTTGTTGATATCGGCAAGGAACTTCAAGATGAAATCATTGCCAGAACGACTCAAGGCCGATTATAACTCAATGACTTCAAATGGCGTTTGAGTAATTTCTTAGTTATCCAAGAATCAAGGAATATTTTTAATATGAGATTCTGCTGCTTTTAGAGTAGGACACAATATCTGGGTTGATTGATTACATCAATTGAGATTAGTGGTTCTATTCGTTCCGTTGAAATTACCTCTTCTGAAATTCAAGAAGAGATTAATAGGAGTGTCTGATTGGATGAAGTTTTGGGTCGGGTATTCAATAAAAAATGATGGCACAATTACAGACAAACCTGTATACTTGGATGCCGGTATGCTTTGTCGTCATCTAGGAGTTTTTGGGACAACAGGATCAGGAAAAACTGTTTTTTGCAAGGCTGTTTTGGAGGAAGCCGCAAGAGCTCAGGTTCCTGTTATTGCCTTAGATCCTCAAGGAGATCTTGCAAGCCTTGCCTTACTTGGAAACCCTGAGAAGCTCTTAGAAAAGGGAATCAGTTCAGATTTGATACAAGAGTTTAAAGATAAGGTTTCTGTGCGTGTTTTTACACCAGCTAGCACAAAGGGTGCTCCGATATCTGTCAATCCCCTTGTCATGCCTGATCGACGTGCTGAAGAAGAGGATGTCATTCGAATTATCGATAATTCTTCTCGTACGCTCATCAGTGTGCTTATAAAAACAGCAGGACTACCTTCTACATATGAAAGTAAAGCATTTGCCGTTGTTTATGAGGTGCTCAAACACTATTGGGATAAGAATCAAAACATCGATAGTCTAACAGAACTTGCTGATTTGGTCATTGCTGATCCAAATATCCTTGACTTACAATTGGATAAATACATGAGCGATAGAGAACGAGAGCGACTCAGTCATGCCCTAAGAAGCTTAACAATAGGCACATCAGAACTTTTGTTTTCTACAGGAGAACCAATCGATTTCTCAAAAATTCTTGAGCCAGTTGAAGAAAAAACTCCCTTGAATATCTTCTTCCTTAAGACACTGCGAAGTGAAGAAGAGAAGATGTTTTTCATCTCCATCTTGCTTAGCCAGCTCTATAGCTGGATGTTACAACAAGGCTCAACCCAAAAACCACGAATGGTTTTCTTTACTGATGAAATCTCACCTTTCGTTCCCTCTGGCTCAGTAAAACCAGGACCTAAGGATACATTCCTTATGATTTTCCGCCAAGCTCGTAAATATGGCATTATCTGCATGGCAGCCACACAATCACCTAAAGACATCGATTACAAAGCCTTTGATCAGTTCAATACACTCACACTGGGTAGAATCATTTCTCCTCAATCACAAAAAGCAATTAGCCACCTTCTAGACGCTTCGATTGGAGAACAAGACAAAGACTATCTGCTCGATGAGATATCGCATCTTAATGTTGCGAATTTCCTTATTGCTAATCCCACATTTCCTGATTCCGTGATACGAGTTAAATCAAGATGGCTTTTCACAGAACATTTAACTTTAACTGAGGATGATATTCGAAAACTTACCAGTGAAGAAAAAATTATTGGATTTGATTATCCTTCAAAAGAAATTGAATCCAAAATAATTGAGGAACCCGAGTTAGTTGCACCAGAACCGAGTTTGACGCCAAAAGAAGAGCAAGAAAAATCAATTCCTACTACTTTATCAGAAATTGACCTGATCTCCCATGATGACGTACTAAATACACTATTGGCCCGGCTTGAAAATATCGCTCAAACACCATTTGGCCTTCCATTTTTGAAAGAACTAGTGAAGGAAAAACAACTGGATTTCGAAAAAGCACAGGTGTATTATTTCAATGAAGTAAAATTATCAATCAAACTTGGTTTAGCTTCAGTTCAACGAGGAAAGAAGAAATCACAATTAGTCTACGATTTCAATCGTGTTTTTCAATCCATCTCAAAGAAACTATACATTGATCCGACCAAAGTGAATCAAAGACATATTCAGAATCGATTTGAAGAAATTCTTCAACGCGCAAAAATCAATCCTATCCTTGAACGAATCGCACTAGGTAAACCCTTCCTTGAATACTGAAATCCACTGGTTTTCAATTTAATATGACAACTCTCCATTAGTTTGAGAGTTTTTTGACTTCTTTGATTATTTTGGAATGAAATTCATTCAGTAGAGGTACTTATTGGTTCATATCGGAATCGCAGGTAGAAACCAATGAGAAATACGATAAGTGTGGCAATACCACCTACAGCTACAGCAGAGTAATAGTAGCCGAGTGGAAAGGCAAAGAGACCAACAAGGAACCAATAGAGGAGTCCAAGTCCTAGTTGAATTACTGCTAGAATAACACCTACGAGCAATGACAAAAGAATTACACGAGCTGAGATTTCTTTCATGTGACCAACAGAACCTGTGCCTTCAAGCATATCTCTCAATTGGAATTTTCCGCTTAGGGCAACAAAACCAACAAGGAGAACCAGAGCAAGAAGAAGCATTGTGCCTGTGTTGAAAAGTGTGAATAAGAAGCCTGGGTCAATTGATGCAAAGCGACCAAAAGTGAGCAAAACGTAGAGTACAAGAACGTATGCCAAGATGTTCGTCCATAGTCGGTCATCCGGGTGTACATATCCTGCCCATGTCGTAAGGCTATTGATAACAGCAATAACAACGACGATAACTACACAGATAACACAACCAATGAAAGTGTAAAGCGCTTGGGAAATATCTAGGAAAATTGAAAGGGCTAGTAAGGTCATACCAATACCAGTGACCATTCCACCGATCATTAGGAGACGCATATTTTTCTCTCTCCACATCCTTTGAGAATGTGTGGTCACTATTCTGCTTTTTACTTAACTATAAGCTTTACTCAGAACTGTCTCCAAGGAAATATAGAGTATTGTAAATATTCTGAATGGACTTCGTTTTGTTTAGGTCGCTTTTTATTTACTCTTT
>JAEOSA010000211.1 GCA_016840595.1 Candidatus Hermodarchaeota archaeon
AGGAGGCGAGTGGTTTCTTTGTGTGGGGTGGTCTCGGTATAGAATGATTGATCAATGGTATCAATCCCTATCATCGCTTCGCCGGGTTCGAAGATGATTCTGCCAGGGGCGTGGCTTTTGTGGGTTAAGTCGAAGTGGATTCCTGTGTCGAGTGTTAGGTGAAGGCGCATGCGAAAGAAACTTCGGAAACTCCCATCGGTACGTCGGATGCGAAAGGATCCAACATCTAGGCGTTGAATTCGTGGGTCTTTAGGTTCGACAGAAAGTTGGATTCCCGCTTTAAACTCTGCTTCGGTGCACAGGATTTTACCTTTCTGAGCTATCCATTGACTTTCACTAGGGATCCGCCTTTTCTCTTTATACATGTTGTAACAAATCGTCGTGATGAGCCCAATAACGAACAGCAGCAATAACCAGCTGGTCAGTGTTAGCCAATCAACGGGTAGTTGCAGTAACCTAACCCTCCATGAATTTATCTTGATTTCATTCCTAAAGGGTTTTGGTGTTAGTAGCTAAAATGGTTGAACAGGTGAAGTCAAACCTTTCGTAATTAAAGGAAAACCAAGAAGTACTACAGTGAGTAGGACGCGTGTAAGATCCATCGCTGCTTCTAATCGGTCTTCATTCATTGGGAGGCGGTGTCTCTCTTTTTTCACCTAATTTAACACTGTGTCCAAAATCATATTGAGGAAGTTAATGGATACAATATAGAAGCGATTGAATGTTTTTTGGGGCTGGTGTTCACCTTGGGTTCAGAACGAATTGATGAGCTTCCCGAAGAAGATGCAGTTGGTATGACAAAGAGTATAAACTTGGATCCTATTAATGCTGAAATTAATAGTATGCTAGAAGAGAACTGTAGAGTGACGTATCGCGAACTAGCGCGAAAAACGGGGATAACCACGAAAGCTGTCCAGAAACGGTTAAAGAAACTAATTGACACCCAAATTATCGCTGAAATTAGTGTTGAGCTAAGTCATGCTATGATTGACTCAGAGTTAGTGTGGGCTGAAGTTTGGACGGATGGAACCGAAGATGAACTGGCATTCTATGATCTCATTGGGAATAATCCAATGGTGCGGTCAGTATGTAAGACTTCCACGGGAAGCTATCTTGCCTATTCTGAGGTAGAAGCTTCTCAGGGACGCTACGAGCTAGGAAAATATCTCCGAGGCCTTGAAGCGGTCACAAAAGTGAAGCTCTCAACGCTATTGCTTCCTCCAATGGTAGAAACCTCTGCTAGTAAGAGGTTTCGAATGGGTCAGAAAATATCCTTCACTCAAAACCAATTACGTGTGTTGCGCTGTCTGACTATCGATGCACGGATGCCGGTTCCCCAGATTGCTAGACAATCGAGTCTTTCTGCTAAAACTGTTAGAAAAATCATCAAAGAACTTAATGATAGTGGTGCCGTACATTTTACGATTCGGAATTTATTTCAACCCGCAGGGATGCAGACGTTTTTTCTTCGTATCCAATTGGACGAAGATGTAACCGATTTAGTAGAGATTGAAAAGTGGCTTCGTGAGAAATGTTTCTATTCTTTTTCCCATTCAAATCTCGTTGTCGAAGAACCAATATTGTGGACATGGTTTTCAATTCCAGAAATGCGGTGGGTTGAACCCATCGTAAGAGTCGTAAAAAGTGCACCTTGGGCCAAGGATGTGGAAATTATTATTCGGTTGCCAGTGCGACTTTATAAGGGGCTGGGACATCACCGACTTGAAGAGCTGCTAACCGAAGCAGGTCTATAACAACTCAATAGAGGTAAATGTCAAAAATAAGGAAAATTCGACTGTTCCACTTTGAGAACCGCCTGGTCCACAAACAATATTATTTGAACCGATATCAAGGCTGTTTTGGTATTGAGTGGTTCAAGTCCATTGAAGTACTTCTGAACCAGAAACTCAGCTGATTACGTTACGTTATCGATGAGAAATGATCCTGTTATTGGAGGTTTGGATGTGAAGTACTCAGATTTACTCAAGGCCTATCATCAGCTTCTTGTTGTACCACAGGCTCAAGTCCTAGATGATGAGAAATCCAGTTCTGTTGTACCGCTTTATGAAACCGAGTCACTCCGAATTCTTATGATACGCACGGGTACAGACGAACATGCTGTAAGAGTTGAAACCGAAGTAAATTTTCCACTTCAGGTACCGGATCTGAATTCTATTCAAGATATCAACCAAGATCCAATACAAGATAAAGTTCTCAAGCCATTGTTGGAAGAGATGCAAGTTCATCTGGATTATTTACGCATATTGTCAGATGCAGGATTCAGGCTAGAATTCATGGGTGAGGAAGGTGTATGGGTTGCCTCTTACCTCCTCAAAAAGCCGCCTACTAGAGAACTCTACTCCTTGCTGAAACCGCCAGAGAAAAAGCTTCGTAAGAGACTCTCATAGGCACCATGACTGGTGCTTGATTGATAGCGATTATGTTCTCACATCAGTAATTTATTGTAAGATTTCATATCTTTTGTGGACCAATTGGTACACGTGATTATAAAATCCTAAAGACCGTATTTTCATCGCTGAATAAAGAGGGCGTGACAGAAACTCACACGCCCCTTAGAGGGATAAATTCATGAAAATTAAAGAAATGCGAATGGTTTCAAAATCTACTTCGATAGCGCTTACTCTAGTGTTTTTCAGTATTCTCGGATTTTCATTGATACCACAGGCATCTGCGAACTATGGTGAGGTCCGCTCATTAATCGCGGTTCCCAGTTTAGACCGATATTGGTTCCCGGCCAGTGAACATGCAGCGTTCATGCGAGCATACGCAGAATCCCCAGAACGAATGCTATACTATTGTTATGGTCCTTTGAATTCAGGAGAATTCAGTTCTGAAGCGGCTCTTATGGTTGGTTTCGGCCTCGAACTAACTCTTGACGAAAAGAACCAGCTTCTGGCCAAAGCCATTAGAGACGACTTCTACTTTGAAATCTTCATTGATGGCGAATCACTTGATGTTAAGGAGACTCCTGTGGTATACATTCCCCAAGTGTCTGACCCAGCGACAAATCAATATGTGTATCAGTTCCGGTTTGGTGCCGCATTCAAACCTGGCGAGATAGACATTGGCAAACATACATTACAAATAATCTGGCATTTCGGTGCTGATGTCTGGGATTGGGGCTTAGCATCATTCACAATAGTATAAAATTCGTTGTGAGGGCTTCCTAAGAGGCTCAGATATTCACGTGTCTGGGTCCTCCTCCTTCTTTTTTGGATTCTTTTCTGTATTAGGTTGCTCAATCTCCAATATTTTCTTGATTTTCTGGTTTTTGGACTTTGAAGTCCACTTTTTGCCTTGTTTAGAACTATTTCAGTTTCGTTCGAGCATCAGATGGTCGACAATCATTGATATTACATTCTATTGACACCTTCGTCATCCAAGCATGATTGCAGTAGAAATGCTGTGATTGGTTGGAGGGAATTTCAATGAAATGGAAATCAAAGAAATTATTGACTGTAACAATTGGACTTGGTCTTCTGTTGATCTTTTCTAGTATTTACATAGGGACTAGTACTGCATGGCGCGGACATCGGACATTCTTCGTATCTGCTTCAGGGGACTCCTCTGGAGTCACTGATACAGCAAATATACAGCTGACTTTTGACAATGCAGTTGAACATCGAGGAAGTACAGTGCGACTGGGTCGTGGGACGTTCTATCTGAACAAAGAAATCGTTGTAGTGAACTTCGATGGCACTTTCAAAGGTGCAGGGAAAGGAAAAACTATCATTCAAAACACAG
>JAEOSA010000037.1 GCA_016840595.1 Candidatus Hermodarchaeota archaeon
ATTTCAAGCCACCAATAGATACAGGATCTTATTGCATTCCCGTGGCTAACTATGACTACGAGTTCTTCCCGTTTTTCATCAATTGTGTTGAGAAACCTTGCGAGTCGTTCATAGAGCATCCGTCGACTTTCAGCTCCAGTAAAGGGAACCCAATCAATCAGAGGTTCGGTCTTTGGCAATTCTATCTTTGTAGCCTCTTCTAAAGTAATGTCAATTGCAATTCCCCAATTTAACTCTCGTAAAGACTCATCATAAAGTGGCCTAATCCCGAGAATTTTCCCGATGATTTGAGCTGTCTCAACCGCCCGGTCCAAATCACTTGTGTATAGAATGGGAGTTCGACCATGAATAGAAGATTGCAGTCGATATCCTGTTAGTTCAGCTTGTTCTTTCCCAAGATCCGTGAGCCCCGTGTTCGTCCAACCGCCAGTCAATCCCTGCACGAGCTGTACTGATTGTCCATGCCGCACAAGAATGAGCTCTTTCATGCTTTCACCGTATTTCAACAGAGTTTCACAAAGTCTTACAATATTCAACCTTGGGGACACTAAATTAGGACATTCTCGACTTCAACATCACGATTAACGAGCCCTAGCGCTGTTGATGACATTTTTCGACCACCATATAATTCGGCTTCTGACTCGTCACGATATAATGCATCAGTAATTCGCCCTAAAGCATCGGCTTTCATGATTCCAGACCCACTCGCGCCAGTCACAGCGATCACCCCTGAATGCTCATATACCAGAGGAATGGCATCAATCGAGTAGGCATAATCCCCAGCCCACATATTACCAGGCCGGGCATTACTGAAAGCGGGGAAGTATTTACTCAATACAGGATAGACACTCTGTTCGTAATAGGCTCGTTCCGCGTTGTAATCGTCTTCCTCCATGGTGTACTTGTATGTGCGACCCACCTTATCCGCGCACCCAATCCAGAATGATTTTTCTTCGGGTACGCCACGCAGGTAAACGCCTCCAGATGGAAGAATGGTAAACGGTATGAAGCCCGTTTTGTTGAACCCTTTAGCAAATAGGATTTCTTCAAGGGGTTGATGGTCACTGGCTGCTACCATGAAGAGTTGACGTTTCTTGGCTTTCACATAGCTTGGGATGCCGACAGGGTCCAAGAGGGTGTTGGTCCATGGTCCCACAGCTACTACGATTTTATCAGCGTGAATTTCTCCTTGTTTGGTTTTGATACCAGTGACTAGCTTGTTTTGCCAAACGAGTGGTTCACCAGGTAGTCCAAGGGAGGGTTGTGCTTCAAGGAGAAGTTGTTCCACATGGAGGTTAAAGCGGGGTTTGACTTTGGTGAGTTTAAGAAATTCGTCTTTGTAGAATTGGACAAGAAGGCTGGGGTCCAGAACGCCACATTCGGCACCGAATAGCGCATAGTCAACATTGTTCAAGTTCATGAGCTCAGCCTCTTCATCTCCAGAAAAATCGGTGACTAGCCCTGGGATTAGTTTCTGAAGTTCTGGTTTTTCGATTACTCGGTAGGTGATGTCGTTAGCCTCCATGCGTTGCATCCAAGTTTGCACCGAGGGCTCTTTGAACTGGCGTTCGCTGAGGAGCCAAAGGTAACCACAAAAATGCAGTGATAAGTCGAAGTTGAGATCTTCTTGGATATGTCGGAAAAAGTCAATGCTGGTATCGGTGAGAAGCTGATTCGTTGAGGAGGAGAACATGTTTCGAATAGCGGCTGCACTCATCGCAGTATTGGCTTGTCCAGCATCCGGTTGACTGTCAACAAGAAGGATTGATTTGTTGGGGTTGTTTTTCTGAAGATAGTAAGCACTTGCTACTCCCAGAATTCCAGCACCAACAACAATGATATCAAATTTTTCGGTCAAATCAAGTGACCTCCAAGATTTCCAGGAATCACTGGGACTGGCGTTGCATATCCTTTTGTTCTTTATGGAAAGTAAAAGTTTCCAGTAGATTTGAGATGGCTCATTGACTTTAAAAAGAGTGAACGAACTGGACTCAGCTGAGCCCAGCCTCCAATCAGGTTTGACAGACACAGATGGTGATTGCTAGGTATAGCCACCTATAACTCCGACCAAGAGACGGAGGACTCCGAAGAAGATTAGGGCAATTGAGACAACCAGAGAAACAAGGTCGAGACCCCAAGTCGCTGGGAAGATAAATGCTGGAATTGCAATTCCAATGGCAACAATACCAAAAACGAGATAGAGAATTCGAGTCCATTGCTTCATTTCTTTACCCATTACACTCTGCACTAAGAGGAAAATTCCAACTACTAGAATAGCACCGGAGAGAATGAAGACAAATAGTGTTGGGAAGAACGAGGGAGCAACAATGAACAATCCACCGAAAATCACCATTATGAGACCAATGATGACGCTTATGATTCGAGCGTTCATTTCGATATCCTGAGCAAGGAGAATTTTGATGATTTGCCAGAGCCCAAGGGTAACAAGACCAATTCCAAAAATGAATCCGATTCCATAGACAACAATAACTGAAGGCAGGATAAATAACAGTGCACCAAATAGGATAGCGATAATTCCAAGTAAAATGTCTAGTATTCGTAACCATTGTGGTTGATCAGGCATAGTAATCACATGATTGGTGTGTTTCCAGTTTCTTCCTTAAATACGCATTGGGCTTTTCAGACGTCGACATGGTCACCTTGACCTTGTAGTAGCTATTTTAAAGAGAAATCCTCAAGGAAGTGACTACAATATTCCCAAATCCAAAGGATGAGGATCATGGTCTTTGCCACAATAATTGCATCACTACCAATACTTGGGACACTGCTCATTTTACTCCCTATTATATTCGCACTGTACTTGTTGGCAATTCGTCGATGGTCAGCAGACAAAGTGGGAGTGGTCGCCTTTGGATTAGGATTTTTCATCTCAATTCTCTTCTTTGGTACTAATCCACTTATCGCCATTGTATCCAGCATTGCTGGTATTGTCGCATCCTTTCCCATTTCACTTATGGTCGTTACTTCAATCCTGATGATAACCTACATGGTCCGAACGAGTGCTCTCGCCCGTATCACGGTTTTTTTCAAGACTTTAGGGTCAGGGAGGAAGGCGATTCAAATAATGCTCATTAACGTGGGACTGGGGCTTTTTCTCGTTGGGTTAGGGGCCACGCCTGTCAGTATGCTTCCACCTGTGATGCTAGCCATGGGTTTCTCGCCGCTAGTTGCAGTAATGTTACCCTCCATAGGCTATGATCCCCTCACAACGTATGCGCTCCTTGGAATTCCGGTATTAGTTTTTTCAGATGCGGTCCCAGACACGTATTGGACTACACGGTATCCGGGTGTTGAACCATTATACATGTCAGGACACATCTTCTCGTTGTACATGCCCATCGTCGCTACAGGAATTGCTTTGGCAATGCTTTGGTTAGCAGGGGGTCGAAAACTTCTATTCAACAGGGAAGCCCTTTTGCTAGCATTCGTTACCGGGATTATTGCTGGTCTAACCTGCTACTTGTGTAATCTAATCTGGGTGGGCTTTACAACGCTAACCAACATCTTTGCAGGACTTGCAGTTATTGTTGCTATGTTGTCGTACTCAAAGCTTCGGGGACTGCCTATTGTGGATAAATCAATACTCACAGAAGAGGACCAGCCTGTCATTCAGTCGATGGGACTTCTCCGTGCAATGACTCCTTGGCTGGTTCTAATCATCTTCTGTTTCATCGTAAACCTTGTTCCGCCAATTTACAATCTACTGTTCAATGTCCTGACCTTTCCCATCACTATTGGAATTATAACGTTGAATACGCGATTTCTATGGAACGCATATTTTTGGGTTCTCATCGCCACCATTCTAGCGATTCTAATAGACGCACTTTATGCTCGATCTCAAAAGGAAACTCCCAGGTTTCGACAAGAAGTTCGAGATACTATGTCTACTTGGGCTCGGCGTGTATGGCGACCTTTTGTCTCAGCAGCCATTTTCTTCGCCCTTGCCTACATCATGATCTATTCGGGAAATGTCCTCGCTTCTAACGGAGCTTGGATTCGAATTGATGCATGGAACATGGTGTTTGTCCTCTCTGCTGTAACGGCAAACACGTTTGGACCATTTTACCCTTTGACCGCCGCCTTTCTGGGTCTTCTTGGTGGCTTTGTGAGTGGTAGCGAAACGTCTACCATTGTTATGTTTCAGCCCTATCATCAGCTCACTGCAAGTGCAATTAATGCCCAACCACTGATAGTTGGGGCTAGTTCAGGAATTGGGGGTGGGCTCGCTAGCGTTTTGTCTCCAGCGAAGTTGCAGAACGCTGCAGCAGTGATTGATGCAAAAGACATAGAGGGTCAGGTTCTGCGCAAGGCGCTTCCGATTATTCTAATCGTCACTACTGCCGTGGCAATTTTGGCTTTGGTCTGGGGCTATTTCATTCCCTAAAGGAAAGTAGTAAAAATTGACAACTAAGGCGGTCATTCTGCTTAGAGAAATTGATTACTACTTAGATATGGTTAGTTCTCTATTCCCACCCCAAAATACAATAGTAATGTTTCCATAAAGCTATGTAATGGTTAAAATGAACCATCATTAATTCCTTTAGTGAATTGGTTTCTTTGGGAGATGAAGAATTTGCAGGATGTTTTTACACAAATTTCAGTGATCCTAGCGGCATCTGGTGTGATTTTTGCTGTTGTCTATTATTTCTTTTATCTTCGGAATGTCACTAAAGTTAGAAAGTCCGATACGTTCATGAGATTATTCACACACATAAACTCGGATGCATTTCAAGATGCGGATATGTTACTACAATATGCAGAATTTTCAAATTATGCGGACTTTGAGAAGCAGTATGGACCATTTTCGGCTCGAAAACCAATTCATAAGGCAGTCCGTATTATTGCCATTTACTTTGAAGCCTTAGGTATGTTGATGTATCGAAAACTCGTTGATGAACAAATGGTTTGGGACACCTTTCAAATCAAGCACCGGTGGGAAAAAATAGCACCACTCGTCAAACAGCTCAGAAAAGAACTCAATGAACCCCGTTACATAGAATGGTTTGAATATCTCTACAACTGGTACTTAAAACAAGAAACACAACGGCGAGTCAGACAAGAGCCTATCTATCTAATCGAGTCTTAGACAAACAACTTCAAGATTGATAACGTGGCTTGTAATACATCATGAGCCAGTTACACAGAGAACCTCCTGGAAATTGTAATTACTCACCCGTATCGATTCCTTAGACTTTAATCGACACATAAGTCCTTTACTAGTGGATAACCCAAGGCATTCCAAGCGTTCAGCCCTCCCATTGTGTTACTAACATCACTGAAGCCAGCTTTGCGTAGAATGCTAGCTGCAAGGCTCCCTCGACCACCCCATCCACACGTTGTAGCTAAGGGTTTATCCCGTGGAAGCTCTTCGACATTGTTGGCGAGCTCGCCGACATAGATGTACTTCGAGCCATCGACAAATCCTGCTTCACATTCGTAGGTTTCACGAACATCGATGAGGAACAGTTCGTCCCTTTCGAGTTTTTCTTTCAACTGAGTTGCTGTGATGGCACCAATTTGGTCTGTTGGCTTCCCTTTGTTTCGCCAAGCGTCAATCCCCGGACACAGGTACCCGATGATGTTATCATAGCCAAGGCGCCAAAGAAATGGTTTAGCTGTTTCTATGTCTTCGATGCGTTCCAATACGAGAAGTATTTCTTGGTCATAGGGTAACACCCAGCCAGGATAGTATGACAAGCCATTAAGCCAAATACTCAACGAGCCTGGCAGATGTGACGCTGCAAAAGCGTCTGGAGTCCTCGTATCCACTACGACGGTATTGGATTTCTCCATGACCTTCTCAAATTCGGGAACTGTCAAAGCACCTGGCATTGGAGCATTCTGAAGAAGAGGAGGTCCATTCAGGTTGTATTCTTCCATTTTCTGGAAATAGGGTGGACGACGGAGTTTGATACTCATGACATGTTCGATGAATGCATCTTCGTCAAGTTGCAAAACAGGATTATGGTGACGTTCGTATCCAATAGTGCTAAAATTACGGTCACTAATGGCATGACCACATATGGACCCCGCACCATGCGAGGGATAGATGATGACATCGTCACCGAGGGGAAGAAGTTTCTCGTGAAGACTATAATATTGTTTTTGAGTCATTTCCTTCCAAATATCAAGTCCAGGAAGATCAGTCCGACCAATATCACCAACAAACAGCGTATCACCAGTGAAGACCATAAACGGTCGGTTGCTACTCGCTGTGTCAGTTACAGAATAACAGATACTATCATTAGTATGACCAGGCGTGTAAAGGGCGTCAATTCTAAATCGGCTGATTTTGAACGTATCACCATCTTTCACACGGTGCTCCCCATATTTGAATGGGGTTTGACGACTATGAGCGATTTCTGCACCCGTGAGATTTTGTAATTCTAAGGAGCCTATGGCATAGTCCTCGTTGCGATGGGTTTCAAAAATGTAAATGATATCTGCACAGGCTTTCTTCGCCAGTTCAAGGTAGATATCGACATCTCGTCGTGGATCAACAACGAAGGCTTCACCTTTGTCGGCAAGGAAATAACTATTATGGGCGATTCCCGGTGAGTTGAGGATTTCGAATTTCACAGCGCGGACACTCCTTCAAGTTTCCTGCATAGTGTCCGTTTGTTGTTTTTTCAATTTATCGAGTTTCCTAGCCTCAAGCTTCCAACGTTCTGATGGCATCCGCAAGTTGATAATCCTTTTAAAGAGTTGACACAAGGGGCAGCGGAGGGTATCTTAACAATGGATCGTGTGAAAGTAAAAGGCGCGATAGATAGGCACCAGGTGCTCTTGTATGCTTTGAGCACTTGTGGCTGGTGTAAGATGACAAAAGCGTACCTACGAGATTCAGATATTGCCCATGAGTATATTGATGTTGACAAATGCACCCCAGAGGAACGGGAAACCATTCACCAAGATATCAAGAAGCGGGGATCCCGTTTAGCATTTCCGACCATTATTATTGACGATAAGACGATTATTACTGGGTTCAAGAAGGATGAGATAAAGAAGGCGTTGGGTCTATGACCAGCTTAGAGAACATCAAACGCCGTGCTGCGAATAATGCGAAGAAGCATGGCTATTTCCTTAACCCAGATCCAGATTTTCTCCAGAATCTGATTGTGGGATTGAAAGAAAACGAAGACCGGTATGGCTTTGCTTCGTGTCCCTGTCGACTCGCTTCGGGAAATTTCGAATGGGACCGAGACATCATTTGCCCTTGTGATTATCGGGATCCGGACGTGGAAGAGTTCGGACAATGTTTCTGTGCGCTCTACGTTTCCAAGGATGTTGTTGAAGGAAAACGTCCTATGCAACCGATTCCGGAACGTCGTCCCCAAGAAAAAATCGATCGAGCTATGGGTAAAGCACCCGAAAAAACAGTGAAGTCAGAAGCAGTTAGTGAGACATCAGATACAAATCGCAAGCTCTTCTATTGCAAAGTATGTGGTTATGTCACGTTCCGTGAAGAACCACCTCATAAGTGTCCAATTTGTCAAGCTAACCAAGATATGTTTGGTGAAATTGTACTAGGCACTGGTATCCAAGTGCGATAGGATTGGCTGACTAAGCACAATTGAATGAAATTCGAGTTCCAAGGCTAAGATGTTGTAACTCCTCTTCGTATTTCGAGATGGTTGAAAAGGTAGGGGATGACAAAAGCGCCAACGAAGCCTACAATCGTGTACCGCATAAATCGAGCAGAATAACTAAGGAGCGGATATACTGGGAGTAGGGAAAAGGCCATGCTCAGGCCATAATAGATGGTGAGGCCAAGTAGAACTCCGAGGATAGCACGAAATATCCTTGTGTTTTTTGATACCTCCGTGCTGAAGTTAACGTAACGTGTTTCTAAGATGAGCCCAAGGCTGAAACCGAAGACGACACCCATGGATATGGCAACGTTTTCCGTTGGAAAATAGTCGAGGCCAACAGCGTAGGCAACGAAATAGCAGAAGAAGAAAATGAGTGCCAAGAGGGGCAAAAACCAGTCTTTGATACTCTGAGGAAATTTCGTCCAACGATATACGAATGAGGGGACAAGAAAATATGCCCATACCAAGAGGATGATGCCGATAATTACACCACCGATGACATCACCGAAGTAGTGCATACCAATGCCCATCCGAGCTAGTGCCGTGATAATAATGAATACAATTCCAATAATTGCAACTGACCATCGTCGTAAACGAAGAATAGCCCATCCCCAAAATGATGTAGCAGTTTGAGCTGCACCGCTAGGGAACCCATAGGACTGGTCTGCAACATATTCGGGATTATGGCGTAGTCCCGCTGATGGACGAGGCATACCAAAAGCGTACTTGAGAAGGATGTTAATGAAATGCGAAAACATCACCAACATAATGGCGATTTTCCCTTCTCGCTTGTTCACACACCAAAAGGCGACACTTAATAAGATAACATAGATGAGCGGGTCACTGAAGAGGTTCAGGAGTTCCCAAGCCGCATAAGGAAGCACTGATTGTAGAAACACAATGACGCTTGGATCGAAGAATATCAATTCAAACAACCTCACCAATGTTTTCTGTTGAATGAACACAGTGTTGGTTTCATAACCCTAAAAGCTAGTAGGGCAACAAGGATTCAAAAAAAGAAAAATGCTAGCTATCCCTACAAGCAAGGTTAGCTAATTCACCGTTAAGATTTGTTGGCTTTCCTTCTTCAGAAGGTTTTGAATTTATTACCCGGCGTGTTGCAGACAGGACATTTATCGGGAGCGTCGCCTTCAACAGTGTGGCCACAAATTGGACAAACTTGGAGGGATTCGAAGTCCGCGTCCTTCCCTTGGTCAACGGCTCGTTTTGCCCTTCGATACAAATCGAGATGGTTTTTTTCAGCTTCTAAAGCCCATCTGAAGCTAGTGTCAGCACCTTTCTCACCTTGAGCTTGGGCTACAGTGCGATAGGCGGGATACATTTCAGCGATTTCAAAGCTTTCACCATCAATGCCTGCTTGAAGGGCTTCTGAGGTGTTCTCAGTGCCAAAAATTGCACCACCAACGGTTTGAAAGTCACCTTTAGTTTTAATGTGTTTGAAATGTGTCGAAGCGTGGACCTGTTCAGCATAAGCAGCGGCATGGAATAATCGGCTGACGTTTGGAAAGCCTTCTTTCTCTGCCATCTCTTTATAGATGAGATACCGCATATGCGCTTGACTTTCACCAGCATAGGCGCTACGGAGATTGGCTTCTGTCATATCTTTAACCATTAATGATTGGCCTCCAAAGAGAGATAGCACTGAGTTATGATGGTGATTTTAATTACCTATTGGTTTTACCACTTAACGGAATTGAAAAATGAGGTGGTGGGGTCACTGGGATTTGAACCCAGAATCTACAGGTTTCACCAGGTCGCTCCAGAACATCGTCATCCCGGATGTCCGGTCAGTTCGTCTGTCTGGTAGTTTCTTCTGGAGCCTGTTGCCATACCTAGTTAGGCCATGACCCCGTGACAGACTGGCGTAAAGTCTCCGATGTAGAATTTAAAGCTTCTTTCCCAACACTGAAAACAACAGATGAAATCCAATGAAATACAATACAGATGTTGAATAGTGACTCCTGTTGACATCTCATTTTTTGGATTCTAGATTGTTAAGTCACGACCACACTGACCACAGAAACGGTCGCGTCCAGAAACCGCTTGTTTACACACAGGACATTCATTGTATTGATGGAGCATACCCGTTCTTCGTACAGAAACGCCAGGTTGAGTAGGTTCGAATGGCCCGAATTGACGAGCCATGAGATCATGATAGAGCATGGTAGATGTGGTAGGTGCAAGTGGAGAAGTAACACCGGAGACAACAGCACTAACAGGAATAAAGATGATAATATAGATAATTGTCAGAGTTGGAGTAAAGAAACTTATTGTAATCATTGATGTGACAATTACTGTAGGTAGTCCCATTAACATGGAAACAATTCCAATAATGATATTAACACCGAAGGTGCGCCACCAGTTTCCACGGACGAGGTTCCAGCTGTGACCAATGCTTCCAGCAGCACTTTCACCATCAATGATTATGCTGGGGAATGCGACAGCTAAACGTGTTGTAATGTATACGATAAGTATCAATAGTATGACTAAACCGATAACAAGTCCAAATAATCCCCCAAATATTCCAAAGACAAGTATGGAGCCCACCGCAATAAGAGTCATGAGCATGCCTCCGCCAATGGCAAGGGCGAGGGTGATAAGAATTATCAGAATTTGGGCTCCTATTAAGGACCAAAAACGGTTCCGAGAGTCTCTAAAGCTTTCACCCAGCGTGGGTATCTGTTCGGCATGATGATCAGCGGTATGTCGTATGACCATTCCTGTGAGTGCTGTTCCGATGCCAATATTTATGATGAGAATAGCTCCGAGAATTACGACCAGAGCAATGGATACGATATCGAAGAAGTAGCTAGTAATGAACCAGAAAGGGATTACCGCTCCTAATTCGGCTGCAACCTGAGCAACTAGGTAACTACCACCGGAAAGAAAAAAGGCTCCATAAGCGATTGCTATCATTGCTATCTGAATGACAAAGAAGAGCACCCAGAAGGATTTGAGGTTCTTCAGCCAATAACGGAGTGAACTTCCAAGCACTTCACCAAAATCTAATGGCACATATTTGGGTTCAGTTACATTAAATTCTTCATTCAATGTTTTTCCCTCGGAGAGAAAGACTCCCTCGGGTTTCAATTGGAGATTGATTCTAAAAAAGCCTTGCATTTTAAATTCAAAGACTCCAGAATTGTGGTTTGGAAAAGAGTTAGTAATATAATTTATATACGAGCACCAGTGATTGAGCGCTGGTAGTTAAGGATGATAGGCGATTGTTTTTGGCCAAATCCATAACCTGTTCTCTTCTCTCCCCCTAGTGAGCTCTGCTACCACAACACCTTTTGAGGACTTAGCCTGCAGAGTATCGTATTCCCTTCAAAGCCTTGGAAAGAAGAGTCGCCCTGTAGTTGAACTATGTCGAAACGGAGTTGAGATGCGCTATGCCCAGCGATGAAGAATTTGTCGTGACCCCATGGGAAGTAAAAGGCGATGTCGATTATGCGAAACTAGTGAAAGAGTTTGGTACAGAACTCATTGACAGCAAACTGTTAAACCGCATCAAGAAGTATACAGGTGAACTCCATTACTTGTTGGAACGAGGAATCTACTTCAGCCACCGTGACATGAAATTCGTATTTGATGAATACGACAAAGGAAACCCCTTCTTCTTGTACAATGGACGAGGACCAAGTGGACATACCCATATCGGTCATCTCACACAGTTCATCTTCACCAAATGGATGCAAGACAAATTCAAGTGCCCCTACTATTTCCAACTCACCGACGACGAAAAATACTTGTTCAATTTTGACCTTGAACTCGAACAAACCCGGCACTTTGCTAAAGAAAATGCCCTCGACCTAATTGCGACTGGGTTCGATCCGAAATTAACTGATATCATCATCGACTCCTATCACGCCCGTACTATCTATCCACTAGCGATTCATGTGGCTAAACGAATCACCTTCTCCACTGCGAAAGCGATATTTGGTTTTACTAATTCGAACAACATTGGGTCCATCTTTTACACCAGCTTCCAAGCCGTTCCTGCCTTTCTACATTCCGTTCGCGTAGGACACAATGTACCCTGCGTCATTCCGCTTGCCATTGACCAAGACGCCCACTTCCGAGCAGCTCGGGATGTCCTTCCCAAACTAGGCTACTACAAGCCAGGCATATTGCATTCGCGATTTCTTCAGGGACTCCAAAAGGGTGGAAAAATGTCAGCATCAGATCCCGATTCTGCCCTTTTCACCGTGGATCCTCCAAAGGTGATTAAGAAGAAACTGCAAAACGCCTTTACGGGCGGTCGGGGTAATGCGGCGGAACAGCGTAAACTCGGTGGACAACCCGAAATATGTTCTGTCTTCGCAAATTATCAGCTCGTCTTCATTCCCCAACAGAATGAACTCAACGAACTGGAACAACGCTGTCGAAGTGGTGAGATGCTTTGTGGCGAATGCAAAAACATTTGCATTGAGTTAGCCACGAAATTCCTAACCAAACATCAAGACCGACGAGAAATAGCCCGAGATAAACTCGACGACTTTCTGTTGAAGGAAGACGAATTAACCATTGAATAGGCGTACTCAGCATCAATACAGACAGCTCGATCGGAATTACGGAGTGAAGTGATGTGAAAGGGATTCGAGCTTCACAAAGGAGAGGGGCATGGAAACTTAAGAATGGACAAGTAGTAGTGGTAAGACCGATTCGGCTTGAAGATGAGCCTTTGATGCTTGAATTATTTCGTAGTTTTTCTTCGGATACAGTGCGTTATCGGTTCTTTCATATTATTCGTGATATGCCACATGAAGAGTTAGTCCAGTATTGTAGTATTGACTACGTTTCTGAGCTAGCTTTCGTAGCAGAGATTGAAGAGAGGGGACAAAAGCAGCTCATTGGAGTTGTTCGCCTTTGCCTTGATCAGGAGGAGAAATCCGGTGAGTTTGCAGTTGTTATTGCTGATCGATGGCAAAAGCAGGGGCTTGGAAGGAAATTGGTTGAGCATATCATAGAAATCAGTAAGGGTAAGAAAATGAATTCCATCTATGGCATTATACTGGCAGATAATTTCCGAATGATTAGCTTAGTCAGGTCTTTGGGATTTCAAATAAAATCTCTTGGAGATGCAACGATAAAGGCCACATTATCATTGTGACAAAAAATGAGTAATAGATAAGTTGTTTTGTAGGAAACGGAACCTACCCTCACAAGAGTAGTTCCAGAATTTCTTAGTGATATTTGTCGTAAAAAATTTGTATGAAGACATTAATGTATTTCAATTTGTCTTTCCGAAATTATTCTGGAGGACCTCGTTCAATTATCTTTTGAATTTCTTTCAAAGAACACCGTTCTGACCAGAAAGCCTCTAATAGCCAATTAATACCAATGCCCATGAAATCATGGATATAAGCATCTTCCGCTTTGTCGCCAACGGTTACTATACTTTTTACAACATCAAATGAGTCCAGTGATTTCCTATACTTTCTAATATAACTCAAAATTTCTTGATAATCTTGAGGATATAATGAGGGATCAGATCCAGCTTTCAATGGAAAAATTCCATCATAT
>JAEOSA010000212.1 GCA_016840595.1 Candidatus Hermodarchaeota archaeon
CCACAATTCTTGGCACCCTCATTTTTAGGAATGTTTCTGCTCCAGACAGGTCTTATCACTGGTATGTTATTGCTTACTACGCTTATTCCGATTCTTATTGAGGCACGGGTTGCCCGTTATGATCTTTCAGTTTTGAGGTGAAAATGAAATGGCATATATTGAAGTCAAGGATTTAGTTCGTGTTTACCGGATGGGTGACGTAGAAGTTCGGGCTCTTCGCGGGCTAAACATGAGTGTTCGTGAAGGCGAACTTATTTCCGTGATGGGCCCTTCCGGATCAGGCAAAACGACGTTACTGAATATCTTGGGAGGACTCGACCGGTCAACCGCAGGGGAAGCAAAAGTAGGCGATGTCGATGTCACGTTCCTTGATCGGAGACAGTTGGTCATGTATAGACGTCGGGTTGTCGGTCATATCTTTCAGACGTTAAACCTTGTGCCAACCCTTTCTGCAGCGGAAAATGTTGCACTACCTATGATTGTGAACCGAATTCCTAGGAGAGATCGGGCAAGTCGAATTGATGAGCTCCTCGAAACTGTTCAGCTCACAGATCGACGGAAACACAAACCTGATGAATTGAGTGGTGGAGAACAACAACGCGTCGCAATAGCTGCGGCTTTAGCCAATGATCCTCCCATCATTTTGGCGGATGAGCCGACAGGTGAGTTGGATTCTGAAACATCTCGAGTCATTGTGGATTTTCTTGTCCAGATCAACAAAAAGTATAGCAAAACCACCATTTTGGTTACCCACAACCCCATCGTGGCTGCGGCGACCGAACGAATTCTTCGGATTGATGACGGGGTGATTAAAGCGGCGTATACCCCTGCAGAGCTTGAATCGGGCGCCGAAGGGCGTACTGTGAGTTATGTTGATCAGATGCGCCAACGGATAAGGAAACTGAATGCGGAGCTTGAAGAGTTGGATGAGAAATTCCGGGACAGCGTTGTGTCTGGCGATGAGTATGTTGAAGAACGGCTCCGACTTAAGGCGGCGATTCGTGGCCTCGAAGATGAAGTTCATCGCCATGGAGGCTAACCGTCCAAATCATAGTTTGATTGGGATTAATCGGAAGGATTAATTGGACTCCATCCTTCAATGCATTAGAGCTTGTAAACATTTCAGGAGAGAGAGTCCCTTGCCTTTTCGAGATTACATCGCCGCACCTCACAAATTAGCTTACATTGAAGGCAAAGAACGAAGAGAAATTCCGTGCATATTTTGTGCCATCATTAATGGTGATCCACATGTCATAACCAAAGTCGTCTACCGTGATGATGATTTCATGGTTATTCTCAATATGTTTCCTTTCAACCCGGGACATGTGATGGTCGTGCCCATCCGACATGTGGAAACACTTTCAGAGCTGAACCGTGAGGAATTGAATGCGTTCTTTTGGATGGGTGCAAAAACGGTTCGGCTTGTGAATACTGCGTTCAACCCAACGGGTGTGAATGTGGGATTAAATATTGGATCAGCCGCAGGGGCTAGTATCCTACATCTTCACCTCCATATCGTTCCACGGTATCCTCGCGAGTTGGGATTTATGGAAACTTCTGCGGATACACGCACCCTGGTTATTGACGCTGAAACTACGTACAAGCGCTTAGAGCCACATTTGGCAGTACTCCAAGATTCGTCTGATGAATGAGGGAGAAAGAATGAGTTCAAAAAAGACCAAGGAAAAGCATCAAGGCTTGGTCCAAGTCTATACAGGCAGTGGAAAGGGAAAAACCACCGCTGCGTTAGGGCTTGGACTGCGCGCAGCTGGACACGGCTTTGAAGTCTATATGATTCAGTTTATGAAAGGTCAAATCAATTATGGTGAACTGGAAGCTGTTAAACGCATTCCTAATTTTACTATTCGTCAGTTTGGTCGTCCCGACTTCGTCGATCGGACTAAACCAGACCCGAAGGATATTGAACTAGCTAAAGCTGCTCTGGAGCATGCTCAAGAGATCATCAAGAAAACAAATGTTGATTTTCTCATCCTTGATGAAGTGAATGTTGCTATTGATTTTGGACTTGTTTCTGAACAAGAAGTTATCACGTTGATTAAAAGCCGTCCGTCCCATATGGAGATCATTCTTACGGGACGATGTGCGCACCCAAAGATTGTTGAGATTGCAGATTTGGTGAGTGAGGTCAAGGAGGTAAAGCACCCATATCAGAAAGGCATCGGTGCACGACGTGGCGTGGAAATGTAACAAGTTTGTTGAATCACTTTCAGTGAACTACCCCTGCATGACTGCAGGGGCTTCCATCGAGTCCGCTCCCCGGGGAACCTGGAGGAGGGGTGCGGATAAGTATCTGGACGATTCATCTCCGCCTTGAAAGACGGGGGCTTGTCGACAAATAAGTTAAGTGGAAGCCTTAGACAGTAATCTGCAGAGTTGAAGTTCCTTGGGTAAAAATCGGCGTGGCAAGAAACAATCAGGAAAGCCTCGTGACCGTGAAGCCAATATGCTGGATCCAAACATGGAGAAAACTACAGAACGCACTGAGAAGTTCATTACCACTTCCAGCGAACCCGTTGAGCGACTTTACACGCCGAAGAACCTTCAGGATATTGAGTATGACCGCGACCTAGGGTTTCCCGGGCAACCACCCTATACACGTGGAGTATATTCAACGATGTACCGCGGTCGGCTCTGGACCATGCGAATGTATTCTGGATTCGGAACTGCTGAACAAACGAATGAACGGTATCAATATCTCCTGAAACAAGGACAAACCGGCCTGAGTGTCGCTTTTGATTTACCGACCCAGATTGGGTACGATTCGGATCATCCGATGGCAGCCGGTGAAGTGGGCAAATGTGGTGTTGCCATTCCCTCAGTAGAAGACATGGCTACACTCTTTCAGGGGATTCCATTAGACAAAGTAAGCACCAGTATGACGATTAATGCCCCTGCAGCTGTGCTATTAGCGATGTACATTGCCATTGCAAAACGCCAGGGTGTAGATCCTAAAGTGCTTCGTGGCACTATCCAAAACGACATTCTCAAAGAGTATGTGGCCAGGGGAACTTACATTTATCCCCCAGCCCCATCCATGCGTCTCATCACGGATACTATTGCATACTGTCGTAAGGAACTGCCCCGGTGGAATACTATCAGCATCAGCGGCTATCATATTCGCGAAGCAGGTAGTACTGCTATCCAAGAGGTGGCATTCACCTTTGCCAATGGTATTGCCTACGTTCAAACGGCGATAGATGCAGGATTACACGTTGATGAATTTGCACCCCGCCTTTCATTTTTCTTCGGAGCCCATAATGATTTGTTCGAGGAAGTTGCTAAATTCCGAGCAGCCCGGCGATTATGGTATCGAATTATGCGGGACCGGTTCAATGCCGAGGATCCCCGTTCCTGGCTATTACGCTTTCACACCCAAACAGCAGGCTGTAGTTTGACCGCTCAGCAACCCGCGAATAATATTGTACGCGTTACCATGCAAGCCTTAGCTGCAGTATTAGGAGGCACTCAATCACTCCACACTAATTCCATGGATGAAGCCCTTGCCTTACCCACTGAAAAAGCCGCTACCATCGCATTACGCACTCAACAAATCCTTGCTCATGAAAGTGGGGTAGCAAACACTATCGATCCCTTCGGGGGGTCTTACTTCCTGGAGAATCTTACAAATGACATCGAAGAAGGGGTCGTAAAATATCTTGATCAAATTGATAAGATG
>JAEOSA010000213.1 GCA_016840595.1 Candidatus Hermodarchaeota archaeon
GGAACGATTATCGGAACCTATACTCCGGCTCAAATGGGAGCTAATGCCGGCACAGTGAATTATGTCGATCAACTTCGAGAACGAATCACAAAATTAAACCGCGAATTAACCACTCTTGACAAGAAGATTCAGAAAGGGCAAATTAACGGCGAGGAGTATGTGAAAGAAAGATTACGACTTACAGCGTCGATAAAAGGATTAGAAGATGAGATTCATCGACACGGTGGTTAACGCATATCGAGGATACATTTTTCATGTCAAAAAGAAACTAGTTCATCGGGTTAGTAACCTATTGTCTTTGAAGTGAGTGATTGTGACTGATTCAGTGGCAGTCTTCTATGATGAACGTTTCATGGAGTATGATTTTGGTACCCACCATCCGCTTCACCAAGAACGGATACTGTTGCATTATGAACTGAGTAAACAATTAGGTCTCCTAGCAAAACCGGGAATGAGCGAACCTCGGGTGAAACTTGCCACAGAGGATCAATTGAAGTTGGTTCATACACCGGAATATATCGAACGAGTTCGAGTGTTAAGTACCCGGGACGACTATCCTGCATTAGACAGTGGAGATACGGTCGCGTTTCCAAATGCATACGATATTACTCGTGTCAAAGTAGGGGCCACATTATCAGCAGTAGATGCGGTTATGAAGGAAGAAGCAGACCATTCGTGGAATCCTGGCGGAGGACTTCACCATGCCCATGCCGATGGCGCATCAGGATTCTGCATCTTCAATGATTTAGCAATCGCGTGCAAATACTTGCAACACCAGTACAAACTGAAGCGAATTCTGTATTTGGATATTGATGTGCACCACGGTGACGGGGTTCAAGAAATATTCTATGATGACCCAGGAGTGCTCACCCTTTCCATTCATGAAACTGGACGAATACTATTTCCAGGCTCAGGTTTTACTCAAGAAACGGGTATAGGAGAAGGAGTGGGTTACTCCGTAAACCTTCCTCTACCTCCCTATACACAAGATCAGCAATATTTGGAGGCCTTTGAGGCGATTGTACCCCCCATCATTGAAGCCTATAAACCTGAAATTATTGTCATGCAGACTGGTGTTGACACGCATTTTCAAGATCAACTTGGTCATTTGATTCTGACCACACGAAGCTTTAGTGCTCTAGGGGAACGCATCCATCAACTTGCTCATTCGCATGCCAATGGTAAGCTGGTCGCAATAGGTGGTGGAGGATATTCCTTTCTTTCTGTGCCCCGCTGTTGGACTATCTTTCTCGCTAAAATCGCTGGATATGAAGTTGATAACGAAATCCCAGAAGACTGGCAAAAATTCTTTACCGAAGTGACAGGTTTGAAAGCTCCCACCCAGCTCCATGACACAGAAACCCCTAGCCTGTCACAAGTGGATCACGATCAAGTAGGACGATTAGTCACTGAAAGCGTAACTCGAGTTAAAGAGACGGTGTTTCCACTTCTCTCCATTACCAAATAATTAGCATTACATGGATTCTTCAGGTAATGGACTGCCAAGATCAGCTAACCGTTCACGGAGCTCCATTTGGCGTAACCGAATCTGGCTGGTCCGAACTAATTTAGCACGGTATTCACGCTCGTGCTCAGAATCTTCAAGCTCGCCTATACGTAATTTGTCATCAATTTCAGCGAGTTCCTTTCGGATTTGTTCATATTCACTGATTAGAGATGTATGTTCATTCAAGAGTTGATCAACTTCAGTCTGGATTGACTGGTCTCCTTTGACCTCTGGTGTTTGAGGTTCCCTGCTTAGCAGCTTACGAAACCAGTCTTTGATCTTATCAAAAACACTCATATTTAGTTCTCCTTCGTAAGAACCCGCCGCTACTTAGTTAGGCTGGTTGCATACCCTGTGCCCTGCCTTTCGGAGGTGTTCTAGACCTTCAAGTGTCGGATAAAAAGCGTTTCGGTAAATTTCTGTATTTCATCCAGTTGCGATTGAACTTACTACCGCATAATTCGGATCGTACCCCATTCTTGAGGTACTTCTTGGCCCATCTCAGCCAACCGACTTCGAATCTCCATTTGCCGTACGCGGATACTGCCAGCACGTGCCAAACGAGTTCGATACGCCCGATCCCGATCCGCCGCACCAATCTCACCTGCCGCATACTGTGAATCCACCACCGTAATCTCTTGACGTAACCGCATCCTTTCATCTTCCAACTGAACATGTTCCTGCATCAGTACATCAGTCTCTGTCACTGGCACCGACACAGACACCGAATCCACATCAGGCTCAGACTCAGCCCGAACAGACACGGGAGGAGAGGGAGAGGAGGGTTTAGTTCGCCGCGTAAACCAGCTCTTTATTCGGTCAAAGATTCCCAACATTACACACGTCCATACTTCGTTTGAATTTACTTAACCAGTGTATAGGTAATGAAAATCGAGTCTAAGTATGACCTTTCGTGAGGTGGTCAACCCCCTCTAGATAGATTGAATTCCAATCTACTTGGCACTGAATGCATTTGCATCAGTTCCTCGATTTCCCTGTGTATTGGTCCCCTTCGTAGCCGACTTAAAAAGTGTTTGTAAAGGGCTTAGAGATAATCCTTTTGGAGTGCGGAAATCACAGAATCCAGAAACTTATTCACATCCTGTATTTCCTTCGTCTTTGCTTCTAGTAGCTGGATAATATCAATGGCGGCACGTTTGCGATTCAACGGATCAGGAATTGACCGGAGCCGTTGGCCTCGTGTAATGATTTGGGCAAGGTCGGGGTAATTCCGTTTAATCACTTCTTGAATTGTCCGAGGTCGTCGAGCCCCTGGTGCAATTCGAACCACCCGCACTCCAGTGGGAGTTATATGTACTGATAATCGAACTGTCTTGGTTAGTCGATAGTATTTCCGTGGGGGCCCGCGTATGCTTTCATCCTCATAGGTTTCAAGAAATCCTTTTTCGATAAGTTCATCGAGGTGCCGAAGGAGGGCCTGTTGATGAGCGGATAATTCTCGACTAAGTTGACCTAGGAACATGGGTTCACGGGCTAACCGGCGGAGAATTTCAAAGCGGGTGGCATTGCCTAGGAGCCAAAAAAGGTGGATGTTATCGTCAGTTTGCTTATCATGTGACAGGATAGTGCACTTCCATTAGGTTTTTTCACTCACTATATGTTAGTGACATATTGAGTATATTTAGTGTTACGGTCTTTTTGGAAACCTTTAAAAAGGAGTATTACACACATTAAGTTAGTCACATAATGTGAGTATATAGGAGGCAACACACTAATGATCAACTCTGACGAATTTAACGAAATTATCAAACTCTTTCGCCGTATGATAGAAACTGGCCAAATCCCTGATGCTTCACACCAACCTACTGTTGAAGAACGCAACAACATTCGAACCAAGCGTATTGGACCCATTGTATTTGGTCGAACCACCATAGTTGGGCCAGATGGTCGCGTTCGAACTCAAGAGTGGAGTAACCTTCCTCCTGAAGCTCGGAAGGAATTGGAAAAGCAGATGGAAGACTCACCTTTCACGTTTATGATTCCACCCCCACCCCAGGATCGTCGTCCTTCTCCCATTCCTGATCCGTTATCGCCAGATCGTCCATTTCCAGGCCCACAGCCTGAAGTTCAGATCAAAGAGAGGGACTACCTGATTGACATTATCGACACCGATGATGGCTATACTGCTATCTTTGATACTCCTGCCACTCATACCGATGATGTCAAAAT
>JAEOSA010000214.1 GCA_016840595.1 Candidatus Hermodarchaeota archaeon
ATTCAACCGGCCTTGTATAAGCGTCAGCTAAAGTCTCTTGTCAGCGACACGGTCAAAGCGCGACAGTTACTTGAAGCTGAAGGTGAAAGCTGGGAAACGTTTGTCGACGAAGAAAAAATTGCTGAACGGTTTCCTACTGCTGTTGAAAAGCTCCAAATCGTGGAGCGCGCTCCCGAAGGTGAACAAAAGGTTGAATTAGTAGCTCAGACTTCCGCCAGAATGGCTGCTAAAACAGCTGACATTGTCTCCGATCTTATCACGTTAATCGATATCGCCAAACTCGGTGATGTGGCTCGGATGAGCCTTATCGTTCCTCTTCTTGATGATTCCATCATTCTCTTGACTAAGTATCCAAACTTCCCTCCTGATTATTGGATCCTTGTGGCAATGAAGGATTGGCGTAATCAACTTCAAGAACGTGATCCCAACGATACTCTCACTCCAGAGGAAGCAAAACAGTTAGAATTCCAGGCCGTCCGATGGTTGAATGACTTCAAGCGCCGACTCCGAGAAATGGCGGTCGATGAATAGATGTTGAGGCAGATCACTGATGGCACATCCCATGCGTTCATTTGCAGAAATGCGCGAACGGTTGGTGAATGCTATCAATAAAGCTAATCTGCGCATTAACGCTGAATACATCTTGGAAGATTTAGACGTGGTCGTGGCTTTCTCGGAAGCCATGCTTGGTTCAAATCATCCAGTCACCCTTGAAGCCCAAGAATGGTACGAATATTTCTGGGCAAAGTACGGAACTAATCTATCTCAACATGTGGAGGAATTAGAAGCGCGACGGTTTGCCATGCGAGCAGAAACTTGGCTCAATTACATGCGACAAATATGAGGAGGAAATCCAGAATGGGACTTTGGGAAATTGAAAAGCAAATGGAAATGGATGCTGCTTACAAGAAGAAACGTGTTGAGCTTATGCTCAAAGAGCTTGAACACATGCTTCAAGCCATATCACAGTTACGGGATAAAGCCGACTCCTTTGAGAAAACCTATGGAGAGGTCTTGGAAGTTACTCCCGAATATAGCGAAAAAGCAGCTGCCATAGCACATGAACTTGGCATAACTCTCCCCGGAATTCCCTTCTCTGAAGATATGAAAGAGAAACCCGGGCTGGTCGAACGACTTACCGGACGAGGGCGTTTCTACGATGAGCTAGGCTTACAAATCCTCGATATCGCCAAACGGCGTCGTGATGCCACTGGAGGCATTATGACTCTTGCTGAAATCGTCCTCTTAGTGAATAAGCAACGCCAGACGAGTGTGTCCCAAGTAAACATTGCTAAAGCCCTTCAAAATCTTGCCAATGCCAAATTGATTCCTGGTATTCGGAAATTACCCTCAGGGATCCGAATCGTCGAACTTGTTCCACGTGAACTCACCAATGACCAAGTTGCCATACTCTCGTTAGCCAGTCGAACAGGATATACCACTCTTGAAGAGGTAATGACGAAAACTGGATGGAATCGTGAACGTGCTGACGCGGCCCTCAAAAGTCTAGAATCTGTGGGTGCGGCGAAGATCGACAAATCCTATGTGCACGGCACTCGATACTTCTTCCCTGGTCTGAATCCCTCAGACTAAATCACTAACAATCGGTCAGTTATACTTGGATCTCGACAACTTCGCGTTCGCTATCCAACCATTTGGCCTGTTTCTTTTCCACTAAACGTTGTAGAATATAACGGAGCTCAGATTTGGGAAGCGTCGCCAAATCCTTCCGATATTCCTGAAGCTTGAAAAGTGTAAATGTTGTTCGTCCCGTTTTCAACGCCCATCGACGGATTTCATCCGCCCATTCCTCATCTGTTTTCCAAGTAATGCGGATAATGCCTTCCGACTCATCAACCCAGCGTCCTAGTTCTTGTTTCACTAGCACACCAAGAATAATTTTGACTGCTTTATGGCGATCAGGACGGATCTCATTGAAAGGGTCTAACATCACAAGTGTTCGCGTCGAGACAATGTGCATTAACATTTCTCGACACCAGTCAATAGTAAATCCTGCCCATGCTTCCCCCCACTGGTCCGTTTCCTCCTCAGAGGTGGGAATAACAAACATGAAGCCATACCGACCCCGTTTCGCAATCCAAACAAATCGACGGCTCAGTTTTTCGACAGCTTTACGGGCCAGTTCTTCGAGTTTCTTTTCTTCTTCCTCAGTGATGGGCATCACAAGAACAGCCGTATCATCTGATTCAGCTAAACTCTCAGCATGTTCCCGTGTTTTCCTTAGAAGATCCAACCAATCTTCTTCTGTGAGCGACACATCTGCACGGAGCTCATCCCGCTCCTTTTCTTTCGAACGCTCCCTGGTCTTCTCCTTCGACACAACATATCCCCTACGAACCATGCTTACTATCCCATTCAAGATACCGCGCCAGCTCTTCCGGTGAAACCACCGAGCGAATATTTTTCAAACTTTCCAAAAAGTCTGATAGCTGAACAGAACGCGCCTGAACTTCTTTATCACGAATAGCTCCCGAAGCATCTAATTCCCGAATCGGTTGAAGCGTCGCTTCTCGACAAATTAACGCGATGTCAGAACCCGCATACCCCTTTGTTTTTTCGCCCAATAAGTTAAAATCTACATCCGGAGCGAGATCTATACCCTTAGTATGAATCTCAAAAATCCTCACGCGCGCTTCATACTCGGGCATCGGAACCATAATCCGTCTTTCGAATCGACGACGAAACGCTGCATCCAAGTCCCATGGACGGTTGGTTGCCCCTAACACCACAATGTGGTCACCTTTTCGACTCTTCATCCCATCCATTTCGATTAGGAATTGGGTTTTTAACCGGCGTTCGCCACCCACCTGATCAGTGCCCCGCTCCCCTGTGAGTGCATCTACTTCATCCATAAACACAATGGCGGGTTGCTCTTTCCGCGCGGATCCAAACAGGTTCTTAACTAAACGCTCGGACTCACCCAACCATTTCGAAACAATCGACGCTGCATCCGCGTTGAAAAATGTACATCCTGCTTCATTCGCAACCGCTTTAGCAATGAGCGTTTTCCCACATCCAGGAGGTCCAAATAATAGAACGCCTTTCCAGGGACGCCGCGCGCCGGTGAATAAATCGGGACGCAACATAGGCAAAATGACTGACTCACGGAGTGCCTGTTTAGCCTCCTCCAGATTCGCCACGTCCTCCCACTTAACATCAGGTTTTTCCTTGATAATCATGCTTTCAATGTCATCTTGTAGCTCCTTATCCTCTTGGTCCTCAAGCTCTACGCCCTCAAAATCTGGAGCAGGACCCCCTGCAGGTAATCGACCACTCCGAAGCGTTTTTGCCCTGGCCACATATTGGTCAGCACGTTCTAGAGCAATTCGCCGTAATTGAGGATTCTTTGACACCTTCAGGACACGGACGAGAATATCTGCAGCTTCAATATACTTCGACATAGCTGCTGACCGTTTCCCTTGCTGATCTAATGTTAGGGCCTCTTTGGCTTTGTTTTCTGCAAGTTGGAACATAGCTGCGCTGGTCAATTCCCATCAACCTATAATGGACACTTATCTGTACTCCGCAAAACGCCTTCTTTAGTCTTTGCGGGATTGCATTGGCATTAAACAAATTTTGCGGAGAGACTCCCTAATGGTATTCTTGGATAGACTCTCGTGATTCTCAAAACAGCCAGGTAGTCACTGGAGGACTTAATCCTTACCTCTCA
>JAEOSA010000215.1 GCA_016840595.1 Candidatus Hermodarchaeota archaeon
TGGGATTATCTGTCACGAAGGGCCAACCGCCAGCCGCCTTTACCGCTTTGACGATACGGCGGACGAAAAATACGGGGACGGTCTGATAGCCATCATGGAAACCGAGGTGCATTTTGATGGCGACTTTGTCATTCTTCTCGATGGTTGAAAAGTCGAGGTGTTCAAGGAGTTTAGGGAGTTTGGCTCCCAGCGATGCGAAGGCGGCATCGCGTCCTTGTTGGATTGAACCGAAATAGACTTTAGCAGTCAACAATTTCACCTAGAAATCCTTTTGATTTTCTTTAGAGGTGAGAAAATTATCTCATGTTGTGTAAAAAGCTTTTGCTTTACTGAGTCTTGATCTGACGAGAAGGAAAAAAGAAGTGGGAACCAACAATCGAAAGGCGTTTGCGCTCCCAATGGATGTTCATTTCTTATTCTAGCGTCATAATATTGACGCGCTATTAACCACCTGGTCTTCGTAACGCGCCATCCCATGAGTGCTTAAGCCAAGCCTTGGAGTTGTGGCATTCACGTAGTCCTGGTGATTCTTTTAGTCGTTCGCTTTCTGAGACGGAGACTTTACATTTGTTGAGTACGTATCGTGACATCATTATCACCCCTAGTAACTCTCTCATGTTCGTTGTGTGAATTCTCTAAGCCTTTAATAAAAAAGGGAACACTGTAAAATTTAGGAGTTAACACTGTTAAGTTGTGCTGATTTAAATCCCTTTCTCTTTTCCTAACCAGCCAGCTAACACTACAATTATTGAGATAGATGCCAAAACCCACTCGGTGGTGATTGGGACTGATGAGAGAGTCAAGATCGCGGTGAATAAATCCTGATTCCGGGTGGTGGAAGTTTATTCCGTCGAGTGGGTCTTAGCATCCGGGAAGAGTTAGAAACCAAGAAGTCAGCCTTAGGCCACCGTGTTCCTATTGCCAAGTCTTCGAATTGAAAGGAAAAGTGATACGGGTCTCCCGAGCGAGGATGCTGTCCTTGAGGCCGAAAATAGTTGGAGTGTTCTCCTGCATACTGAGAGTATGTGGGTTTACGCAAAGGAGATATTGGAAGGAATGAAGGTCTGGATCGGAAGACCCGTGTTTGTGACATCAGCATTTGCTGGCCTCACAGCATATTCATAATTACGTTTCTTAACGTCGGGTAAGCAGAAATGTGACGGCATATCGTGACCGTGGAGGTGCCGTCGGATTGCGACATGCAGTAACGGCCCTTTCAACGGCGGGTTTGCTATCCCACTTATTCCGAAGGCGTCCCAACATTTTCTTTGTTGATACCATTATTCTTCACCACATATTGTCCCGATAATCTTACGGGCTGAGAATACTATCTATTACACTAATATAAATATATCGGTTTAGGAGAAATTACATACTGAATATGAGAAAATACACTGAAACTCTGCACCCTTAATCCGAAATCCCATCCTGTTCCATAATTGAGAGGTTAGTTTGCCCTTTCCCATGAGAATATAAGAAGAAACTTTTGAGGAGTACCTGACTGCATTTTCAGGAAAGAATCGCCAATGAAGCATCCTACCTGGCTTTGGTCACTCACACTCATCACTGTAATTCTACTCACCTATGCACCTCCTGTCAATGAAGCACCACCATCTCTGAACACTACTTTGTCTCCTGATTACTGGCCAACCGATGGCTGGCGCGCCTCAACCCCAGAAGAACAAGGAATGAGTTCAGCCAAACTCCTTGAAATGGAACAGTATATCACACTACTACCATGGGGAAATCATGTCAGATCAGTGCTAATTATTCGGAATGGCTATATCGTGCACGAGTCTTATTACGACCCTGCATATGGTGTTGATCAAATTGTGAACATCTACTCTTGTACTAAAAGCGTTAGTTCAGCCTTAATTGGGATTGCAATTGAAGAGGGTCATATTGGTGGCGTGAATGAAACGATGGTTGATTTATTTGCGAACCGAACGATAGCCAACCTTGATGCGCGGAAGCAAGCTGTCACCTTGCAGCACTTACTATCGATGCAGTCGGGGATTGACTGGGATGAATGGCCTTATGGCTCCACAAGCAGTTTTACGTATATGGTGGATAGTCCCGATTGGGTCCAGTATGTGCTTGACCGTCCGATGCGCGATGATCCCGGAACCGTTTGGGATTACAATTCAGGTGGATCCCACTTACTTTCTCAAATTCTTAATCAGACTGTCGGGAATTCGACACGGGCCTTTGCTGAGGACCGCCTCTTTACTCCCCTTGGAATTACAAACTATCAATGGGAAGAAGATCCACAAGGCGTGGTATTTGGTGGAGCTTGGCTTCACCTTCGACCCCGAGACATGGCAAAATTTGGATTTCTGAATTTAAATAATGGAACCTGGGATGGAGATCACCTGATTCCTGCTACGTGGGTGAACGAATCCACTTCACTCTTTGGATACCCATATTCTGAATCAGAACCCATTGGATATGGTTATCAATGGTGGCTAAACCTAGAAATCAATGGGTATTTGGCGATTGGTTATAATGGACAACAAATTAACGTTGTTCCTGAGCACAATCTCGTGGTCGTGTTTACCGCAAACTATGAAGATGCAACCTTTTCTGCCATCATGAGAGACTATATTATTGCCAGTATTGGGAATGACACCCCAACACCAATTCCCTTTCCCCTTACATTAGAACAAATCTTATTGATAAGTCAAGTTCTGATGGTCATCGCTTTCATCGCACCCTTTATTGGACTAGTAATCCATGAAATGTGGATTCGGAAAAAGAAAAGGCAAGAGGAAGGTCCGACTACTTAAAGCAGGAGCGGAGTTTCTCATAGAATTCAGGATTATTAAGGATAATAGCGAACGCAGAAACATAGCCTAGGGCTTTATCTTTGTAGTTCCAGTCAATGGAAGTGATGAGATCAACCATTTTTTCATCAGCACCTTCAAAAAGCGTTAGGAGCTGTTTGCTGCTCTCTTTCTCAAGGTGGTTCATGAATTTCGTTAAGCAGCTAACATCAATTTTCCTGTCGCCGTATACTTTACTGAGCATAGGCGCTATCTTTTTGGCGAGGTCTTTACCTTCATCACAGTCCCAATAATCAGTTTCAGTTGCCAGAGTCATGAAAATTTCTGCACTTCGAGAAAAGAGTGTTTCAGTAGCGGTTTTCCCAATTACCACACGTTGACCGGCAGGGACGACGACTTCCGCCTTTTCAAGTACTTTGAGATAGCGGTAAATGGTTTTATCCGATTTCGCTTCCACTTCTTCAGAATCTTTAGCCTCTATGGCGTAGGCTTTTTCCAGTTCACGAACGGTCATGGGACCTTTCCGTAATGCCCTAATGATGGGCATATGATTTGGGTCCCGCATAATATCAATGATTTTTCGATCAGAAATAATTTTGATGCGTTCAGGTTTATAGGTTATTACATCTTGTACGTCCGTTTGAGTTACAGTTTTGGGTTGTGCCAAGGTTATTACCTCAATTATTCTCATATGAAGATAGTATGTTTTTGTTTTTTAATCTTTTCTTCTCACTATGTGAGAATATCATCATTTGAGGAATTTAAACTGTTATTCCTTTTAAATCTAGCCCTCAAACTGTAAAATGTCCTTTTCACTCAATCCATAGAGGTTTGCCACGATTTGATCGATTTCCCAGTCCAACCCTTTTTTCAAGTATTTCGGATTTTGGACGAT
>JAEOSA010000038.1 GCA_016840595.1 Candidatus Hermodarchaeota archaeon
GACTTTCTTCGAAAAGTCAAAGATGCTGAAACCCACAAATTTGATGGTGCAACAGGCAAGTGGGTCCGATGGGTTGAAGTAGAGCAATTCGAGGATAAACTGGTTGTAAGCATTCCGAGCCAGAAGGGTTCTCGACAACTCCAAATTAACCTCGATACAGGCAAGGTCGAAGAAAAGAAATGATTCTTCACCTTCCAACCAATCTTTGAGGAGCAGGCTTTTAGCCTCAAAGTGCAATAATTTATTCCGAAAATGGTTTCATGAGCCAAAGAGGTCGCTTAAAATGTCCGAAGAAGAAAAAGCCGAATTAGAAGAAGAGAACGCGAAAGAAGAAAAACGGAATGTTGCTAAACAATTAGCCACTTCCTTTCCTAAGTTTGTCCTTAACGGTCTAATTGCGATTGCCATAGGATTATTCTATCTCTTCATAGTGCCCCTCTTCCAACCAGTTTTGAATGCTTACCCGATTCTCGTTATCTACACTCTAGTTCCTTCCGGAGTGATTGTACTAACTGGTTATTCTATCTTAGCTATAGGAATCTTGTTAGTGATTCTGCTTTTTGGTATCGAAGCTATAATGCAATTTGCCAGATCTGCTGATGCTTTTGCTGAATTTGTCATCAGTCGGCTCCCTGGAATGCGTTCTGCAGATTCCAAACATCCAAGACGAATCCCCTTGGATTTGATTTACATCTTCTTCATTCTTGTTGTTTATGTCATCATTTCCCCAATCTTCCTTACTGGGAATTTCCCTATTCCCCTCCTAGAGCCATACTTCCAGATAATTGCTGTCGCTTTTGTGCTGTTCTTTGTCTTAGTGTTTGTCTATGATTTGGCCAAATCTATCCAGAAGTCAGCGAAACGGGGTATTGACAGATTTGGTGCCCGTCTTGGACGACGCTACGAAGACCATGATGAACCAGAAAAAATCGAAACTGATTATTAATCTCCAAAACGGCTAGCGTGGTGGGTTGGCTGCAGATTCTACAGCCTTAGCTGTATCCTTTTCAGCTTGTTTAGCTGGTTTGCCAGTCTTTGGAGCTGCTTTCGCAATTTTGGCTAGAATTTCAACCGTTTTTCGTAGTCCTTGGAGTCGAATCGCTAAATCAGGTGCAGGATCCAGGCTCACGAGAAATCGTGTTTTCTGATTGATATCGTTAGCACGTACAAAGGACCACTGTTCCTCCAATTCTTTGAGTTTAGGTTGAATCTCTTCAGTAAATTTTGTTTCTGAAAATTTGGGTAATTCCATGCGGAGGTACCATGTGTCTGCCATGTCTTTCAATATCTCTACTCGTAGGTGAAGCATTTGAGTTAGGAAGGTGAGCAATGGTTCAAGGGCTTCCCGCTTCACAACGTCACCATCAGGATCTAAACTGACAAGTCTACGCCTGACATCAACAACAAAAATTCCGAGGCCGACACCGAAGTACCAGGTGTTGTTGAGTGCGTAACCATAAACTGACTGTTTTGTGGATTTTTCCAGATATTCTTTAAACGCTTGGAAGTTAGCGTCGGGATCATCCTTCTTGAATTGGATATGCCGAAGGAAGTACTGAAGGGGGTAACGCGGTTCAAGTGGGTGATCACGGTTGGCTCCAGATTTCAAATAGGATTGGAGCGTCCGGAGGTGCACCTGATAACAAAAGGAGGGTAAATCTGAGGTTTTTGCTCCTAGTGTGATGAGGATGTTTAAGAAGACGCGGTCGGGGCATAAGGGTCGAAGGGTGCATCGCATTCGGTCACGTTGGCACTGTTTACATGTACTTGCCATTTTTGTGAGTACTTCAGAGAGCATGAAGCGTCCCATACTGGGATTTCCTAATTCTTCCAGTTGATGGAACCTGTCCCGATACTTCATGTACAATATCTATCACCCAGTGACCACAAAGCGCTAAACCTTTGCAACTAACCCTTTATTTTCCGATTGACTCTGTGAAACTGGCTCTACAATCCCCTAAACGTTTCTAAACCTTTCGGTGCTCAAGCTAGCCCAAGGCAAAAATCAGTTCATCATTATCTTTGGAACAAATGGATTAGGATAATGGGATGAATTTTGCGTAAGATGAGCAAAGCATAAAAGACTTGACGCTCCCCTTCGAAGCGAGTGCGATTTAAAATCGTGATTAGTTGGGTGAATATTCCAATGTCAGAACGAATTATTGATCTCCGGTTTCACGGACGCGGAGGTCAAGGCGCTTGGACAGCTTCGATACTCCTCGCTCGGGCTGCTATTACTGAAGGCAAACACGCGCAATCATTTCCCTTCTTTGGTCCCGAACGGAGTGGAGCACCGGTTGAGGCCTTTGCCCGAATTAGTGACTACGAAATTGAACTACATAGCAAAGTCTACGAACCGGAATTTGTCGTGGTCATCGATCCCACCTTACTTGCCCAGGTCCCTGATACTATCATAGCAGGAACCAATGGAAAAACCAAGCTCATAGTCAATACTCGCGAAGATGGTGGAACCATCGCGAAACGTATAGGCTTCAAAGGTGAAGTCTGGACAGTCGCTGCCACGGATTTAGCCCGAGAAATTATTGGACGACCAATCGCGAACACTGCAATGTTAGGCGCCTTGGTTCGTGCCACTAAACTGGTAAAACTGCAAAGCCTCTTCGAAGAAGTCAATAACCAATTTGGAGAACGAATTGGAAGTCGAAACGCAACAGTCATCCAACGCGCCTATGATGAGGTGGAAAAACATGCCTAAGAAACTCCCTGGTTCAAAAGATATCCCCGCTGCTGGCGTCACTTGGAAGAGTGCCACCGAATACAAGACTGGTGACTGGCGGAACAAACGACCAGTTCGTGATAAAGAAAAGTGCACCCGCTGCCTAATTTGCTGGATCTTTTGTCCCGATGCAGCCATAAGCTGGGATGGCAAAGATATTCACTTCAATCTTGATTTTTGTAAAGGCTGTGGCATCTGCGCGGAAGAGTGTCCAGTCAATTGCATCGAAATGGAGGAGGAATAAACCAATGACTGTGAAACAACAACTGATGGGAATCAACGGCGACGAAGCGGTCGCTTATGCCGCCAAACATGCCCTCGTCGACGTCTGTGCAGCTTACCCCATTACACCACAAACCATCATCGTTGAAAAGTTCGCAGAATTTGTCGCTAATGGTGAGGTTGAAACTGAATTTGTTCGAGTCGAATCAGAACATAGTGCCCTCAGCGCCTGCCTCGGAGCCTCTGCAGCTGGTGCCCGCACCTTCACCGCTAGCGCTGCCAACGGTATCGAACTCATGCACGAAGTCATCTTCCTAACCTCTTCCATCCGTCAACCCGTAGTCATGGCCGTTGCTGATCGCTCACCCAGCGGACCCATCAACATTCACGGCGACCAAACCGTCTCTCTCGCTCAACGCGACACTGGCTGGATAATGATGTACTGCGAAAACTCTCAGGAGGCCTACGATTCCACACTTCAGGCTTTTCGCATTGGCGAACATCCCGATGTCCAACTCCCCGTCATGACCATGCTAGACGGCTTCGTACTTACCCACACTCTCGAAAACGTCTATCTACTAAGTGAAGCCGACGCTCACAAATTTGTCGGACGCCGACAACCCATGATGATCACCATAGATGGCAAACAAGTACCGCTCAAACTCGATCCCAAAACCCCAATCACTATTGGTCCCCTTCAACTCTTTGACTATTACATGGAATCCAAACTTCAACACAGCGAAGCTATGGAAAAAGCCCGCCCGGTCATCACCCAAATCAACGACGAATGGGCTCAACTCACTGGACGCAAATACGGCGACGGTTACCTCCAACCCTTCAAAGTCAAAGATGCCGACGCCGTCATCCTTACTAGCGGAAGCTCAGCTGGTACTGCTCGATTCGCCGCCCGACAACTCCGAGCTCAAGGCAAAAAGGTCGGACTCCTCAAACTTCGCACCTTCCGCCCATTCCCCGACAAGAAAATTGCCAAACTCCTCGCCAATGTCCCCGTTGTTGGAATCTTCGAACGCACCCACACCACCGGCAGCCTAGGCGGACCAATCTTTAACGAAGTCCGCAGCGCCCTCTATGGTCACGACACCCGACCCACCATCCTCGGCTACTATGGTGGACTCGGTGGACGCGACGTAACTCCCGACCACTTCAACGCCATCTACAAAGAACTCCTCAAAATTAAGGAAACGGGCAAAGCCCCGCGAAATCCCATCAAATACATCACCGTAAGGAAATAATGGAGGAAGAAATAATGACCCAAGAAAAACCCGAATGGCGACCCCGCCTCAAAGATGTTGCTGACCAAGAAGAACTCTTCACCAGCGGTCAACGCCTCTGCGCCGGCTGCCCCGCTGGCTCCATGGCCCGCATGGCCATGCATGCCCTCCCCCGACCCAAAAACACAATCGTCAGCCAAGCCACCGGCTGCCTCGAAGTCGCCTCCACCATCTACCCCTACACCGCTTGGCGCGTCCCCTGGATGCACAGCCTCTTCGAAAATGCCCCCGCCAACGCTAGCGGTATTGAAGCTGCCTACAAAGCCCGCAAACGCCAAGGCCTCGAAGACGACATCCCCGATCTCCTCGTCTTCAGTGGCGACGGCAGTGGATTCGACATTGGCGTCCAAGCTGCTAGCGGCGCTATCGAACGTCAGCACAACTTCCTCTACATCATCTACGACAACCAAGCCTACCAAAATACTGGCATTCAACGTTCTGGGGCTACTCCAAAGTATGCGTGGACGACCACTAGTCAGGTTGGTAAAGCCGTGCCTGGGAAGCCAATTTGGAAGAAACCGATTGCGTTGGTGTATGCAGCGCATGACCCCGCATATTGTGCCACAGCCTCGGTGTATCATTGGCGGGATTTCATGATGAAAGTGCGAAAAGGGATGGAGAAGCAGGGTCCTGCTGTGATCGTTGTGCTAGCACCCTGCCATCGGAACTGGCGGTATCCGGAAGAACTTGGGATGAAGATGGCGAAAATCGCTGTAGAAACCTGTTTCAACCCCCTATGGGAGTACGATGGAGAGACTCGGACGTATACGATGTCGTCACCGAGTATGCGGTATGTGAAGGACCCGTCGAAGAAGAAGCCGATTGAGGAGTGGTTGGAGCCACAGGGTCGGTTCCGGCACTTATTCCGTCCAAAGCGACGAGATGATTGGATTCAAGACTTCCAAAGACTCGTCGATGAGGACTGGGAATTCATAAGCAAGCTTACGAATATGGGCTAGGTCGATTCGATAGGCTGTTCAACTGCATATATATGAATTACAAGTGATATTTGACATTAGGTCGCCGTTTGCAACCGGCTCTAAGCACTTGTCTAAAAATATGTAAATTCTATGTCAGGATAGAACAACAAAATGTCGTGGCATATTCGCCCGTTTGAATTGTCTGATAGACCAGCCATCCTTGAGATTTCCAAGCGTACATGGGGCGGCTATGATCAGCTGCCTTACGAATTAGATGGATTGATGGCGAATCGGAATTCCTACATGTTTGTAATGGAGTTTAAAGATCGAGTTGTTGCGTTTGCGAACCTGAAGGTCATTGACGAAGGAAAAACTGGATGGATGGAGTTCATGCGAGTCCACTGGCGATATCGAAAACGAGGTTTCGCCTGGACCATGACTCAGAGACTCATTACTGAAGCGAAAACCTTGGGCGTTAAACGGCTTCGTCTTTCAACCACTATTGAAAACGAAGCGACCAAACGAATAACCGACCGGATAGGCATGCATCAACTCCTTCAAATGAACCTGTTTTGGAAAGGTAACTTCCGTAGGATACGATGGAAAGACGCGACTGTTCCCAACGCTCAAGTTTCAGCTGATGAGGCTTTCGTGTTTCTGAGGGATTCTCCGAACCTAGTTCCTGAAGGCATCCTTGTCGATTACTGGCATGCGTATGATTTGACAAAAAATTCACTCGAATCGATTAGTGAAAATACAAGATTCTGGAAGGGTGAAAAGAACGGAAAGGATTTGGCGCTATCATTTGGTTATCTTCGGGTTTTTCGCGGTGAACCAATGTGGTGTTCGACCATTTATGCGATAGGCACTCATTCATTCTATTCTGCCCTCTCTCAACAGCTTCAAACCGCTGTGGAGCATGAAGTTCGAGGAGTGTTGTGTTTTCATCCAGTTCAGTATCAGGCTACTCACGAAATCCCTGGGTTGAAAAGGAATACATTTTCTAGCACACTTGTGTTGTATGAAAAGCACTCGCCCTTTGGTGCTTGTTGAGAAATGGGTTCATTCCAATAAATAAAAAGGATGAATTGAATAGTTCTTTTTAGCTATCACTTATTGGAGTTGTTGTGTGAATGGGTGATGAAAACTCAGCGTCGACACTTGTGTTGGTCGCTGCAATTTTACAATTAATTATCAGTTTATTTTCAATGGTTGGAGGTGCATTTACTGCCCTAATGCTCATCCCGTTAATGGTTGATCCCTTCATGATGATGGTGATGGGCTGGTTGATACTATTTACTGTAATAATCAATGTTGTAATAGGTGTTGTTGGGCTCATCTTTTCGATTCTTTGGTTCAATTGGCGACATTCACCCAGTGAACATAAAACTGGGCTGATTGTGACTGGAATTCTGGGTTTACTCTTAGCCGGTTTCCTTCCAGGTCTTTTCGCCCTTATCGGGGGTGCTACCGCTCCATCACCCACTGAGTATCTTGGCTATGAACCCGCAAAAACTATGCCTTACCGAACCAAAAGGCGTTGTTCCAGTTGTGGGGCTGAAACAACCGGGGACGATAAATTCTGCTGGAGATGCGGCGCAGCCCTTTAAGCACGTTTAATAAGCACTCACACCAAGTCTGTCATGCAACCTTTAAACCAGATGGTGTAAGGCGTGGTAGGACTTCGCATCTTTGGATTTGACAATACACCACCAAATCTCTTAGCTGGAATCAAAAAAACACTGGATAACGAGTTTTCCCAACTATTCAACCCAGTTAGTCTGCATCCCGAATTATTACTCGTTCCTGAAGACGCCTATGATTCGAAACGCCGTCAATACAGAGCACAACCCTTTCTTAATACTCTCGATACATTTGTTCCTCCAAATCTTCATGGTCTCGCCTTGGTGAATTATGACTTATTCGTCCCTCGACTCAACTTCATCTTCGGTGTCGCCCAACCAGGTGGCCACGCTCTAGTCGCACTCCCAAGGCTTCGCCCCAGCTTCTATAAGCTACCCACAGACGATGCCGCCTACTTTGAACGTGTGACCAAAGAAGTCATCCATGAACTTGGGCATGTTTTGGGGCTCGATCATTGTACTCAATTTTGCGTGATGCGTTTTTCCAACACACTTGCTGATACGGATCAGAAACCCGGACAATTTTGTCAAAGGTGTAGAAAAGCCCTAGGGTAACTTGGTTCACAGAACCTTGAGTACATTGACATGTAAATGACATGTTGATTTTATATAGCAAGACTATGCAAAGGGGGGGTTTACGAGGGACCATAACATGGCAGAAACAAAACGGTCTCGTGGATATTTAGCCTTCCTCGTTCTCTTCATGGGTCTTATTGGACAAATGGATGTCTGGCTTTCTCTCATCGAAACCCCCGCTGCACCATTTATTCTCGCCGAAGCTGGTCTAGACCTTTCTACGCAATGGATCTTTGGACTCTGGCAAGGTATATTTGGTATCATCGTATTTCTAGTATTCTTCATCGGCTATCTCTCTGATGCGTTCGGACGGCGAAAAGGCATCTTAGCACTCATGCTAGTAATGGGTATTCCCGCAGGACTCATCCTCTTTGTTCCCGATATAACAGCCGGTTCCATTGGCTGGTACCTATTCCTATTGCTCTATTCAATCGCTATCATGGGAACAACATCAAATCTCTGGGAAATCCCAATCACCGAAGAATCACCAGCGAAACGACGTGCGCTCTATGGAAGTCTCGCCTTCCTCATCAGTGTCATCCCACTTTACGCACTCCTTGGTCAACGAATCATCGGAACATTTGGATGGAGATGGGGTTACGGTATCATGGCAGTGTTCATGATCGTACTCCTCGTCCTTGTATTCTTCATGAAAGAAACACAGCGCTGGACGGATGTGCAAGAGGGACGTGCAGAAAAACGACTCGGTATTATTGAAGCACTCAGATCCTTGGGACGAAGGGACCTAGCATATGTTGGCGTCGCTTCACTCGTATATCTGATGTGGACTATTTCCTTCAAACTTGGCACAACATGGTCTGGAGTATTCTTCCTAGGTACACCATACGCCTCTCAGTGGAGTCTGATCCTCATCATTGGTGGACTAATGCTTCCGATTAGCGCCGTTATTACAGGATTCCTCTTAGAAAGGATCGGTCGAAACATAACTCTAATCATAGGAAGTTTCGGTGCGATAATTTCCTTTGTAGGACTTGGACTAGCTGGGTTACCTGCGTTCTTCTGGGGCGTGTACTTCTTTATGGCTATGGTTCTAGCTTGGATCTATGTGTACGTTTCCGAAATCTTTCCAACGAAGGTGCGTTCCTCAAGTGTTGGAATCGCCGTCACTGCATCTCGTCTGGGTTATATTCTAGCTCCGCTCATCGCCGCAATGCTGTTCCTTGCATTACCAGGGAATTGGATGGCCTTTTGGGTAGTAGCTGGAGTATTCATGATATTCCCACTGCTATCTTTCTTGACCAAACCCTATGAAACCAAAGGGAAGGAACTCGAAACGATTGACAAAGAAAAATAACCAAACTATGACCTCATGCCGGTATGACAACCCGTTTGTCAACCGGCTCCCTTTCTCTTTAGGATCGCTTATGTCGGAAGAACCCTGAGCAGGCATAAGTTGTGATGCCTTTTTTCTCGAGTTCATCCAAGATGAGATTCATCCCAATGGAATCGGAGCTATCATGTCCTGCAATGACTACGTACATGCCTTCTTTTTCTGTTGCTTCTTTGAGTTTGTCTGTCCAATGCATTGTCACGATGGTACTGACACCGGCTCGAGCGAGTTTGGGAACCGATTCAGGTCCGGGACTCGTTCCACCAGTGAAGAAGACAAATTTGTCACCAACACTGCCTTCAGGACTTCCTACTAGTATTTCGGGACCAGCACCGACCTTCTCAGCCTCTTGATATTCGGGAATCTCCAGTAGTTCATCAACTAAGTCTCCCAGTGTAATTGGGTCTTTCTCCTTGAGATATTTGGTTAGAAATTGATAGCCCAATGAATCAGCTGGTGTGTGTGCGCACATGAAGGGCATGTCTAATAGTCGTGCGGAATCAGTTGTTTGAGTATGATTACGTGCTTTAGTCGCCCAATGTACTTCTTTGAGACGTTTCGCCATAGCAGATTCTGCTTGTGCGATGGGGACACCTGCCTGGGCCCAGTGCTCGGGTTGAAGGCGCATCACGAAGTCCAAACGGGAGGTTCCAATTCCGTGGGGATGATGAGCCAGGACAAGGTCAATTTTCTTGCCTTTATCCCCCAATCGATCTGCCAGGACAATTTCTCCAGGGGTGATATCAATGCCCGCAAGAAGACTTGTCACTTCACGGTCAGCATCACCGTATAACAGACGGCAATCCGTGTAAGGATTCCAAATGACATCCTTATCTGCCAGCTCTTTCTTCCTGCCTTCCAACTTATCGAATTTCTTTTTCGATTCTTCAAGAACCTTCTTGACTTTCTTTTCGCCTCGGGGATCTGCCTTAATCCCCATATCGACGATTAACCTATAGATGTCTCCAAGCTTCATGGCTCAGGAGGTCCTCTCTTGAATAGTTTGAATGTTTCGGATAGAACAAAAATCGTTTGAAAACGAATAGGTGGTGTTGTCTGGTTTATTCCTTGAGAAATCCCTTTTCCACTGCTTGGTTCAATAAGGTGAGTGTGTGATTCCAAAGTGCGTTCGAACCCTCAGGGATGTGTTTTTTCAATGAAATCACTTCGGATTTTGAAATATTATGAATTCGCCATGAGCACCCTCCATTCAGATAGGCAAGAAGTAGAGGTTGGAAGGAATCAATTGCTCGAGCAAACTTTGCTTCAGGTGTGGACATTGCCTCATACTCCTGCCAAAGTAGATGAAATTCTTCTCCTTGGTCTGGTGGTAGTAACCCGAATAGGCGGTCTGCGGCTTTGGTTTCACGGTCATTTTGATCCTTGGCTTGATCTTGGTCATAAATGAAGGTGTCTCCCGCGTCAATTTCGACGATATCATGAATGAGCAGCATTTTGAGAATTTTCAAGATATCGATGTCGGGTTCATTGGCGTATTCCCTCAGTAGGAGTACCATGAGAGTAATGTGCCAAGAGTGCTCTGCATCGGTTTCTTTCCGGCTAGCGTCAATGAGCCAGGATTCACGAACCACTTGTTTCAGTTTGTCAATTTCAGCAATAAAGTCCATCTGCTGGGCTAGGCGATTGGGATTCATGTGCAGTAGTTAAAGTGAAGATACATATGACATTGCCGGACGGGTTATGTTGTTTACTCGTCGCCAATATCGTTTACGGTCTCTGTTTCGTCATCTTCTGGTTCGACGGAAGGTGCTGTTGTTAATGGTTTGGTGGGTTCATCAGCGCCAAGATAATCGGAGATGTCAATATCCACAAGACACATGGTTGAGAGTTGTTGTGTGCCTCTTGCATCCATATATCCTCGGAGGTGTTTTTGAAGGCTAGGCAAGTAACGGTCATAGGCTAGGAGCATTAGCAAAGGCATGTAGATGAAAATAAAGGGGTTCAAGAGCGTAATCAGAACTACGAACCATGGTGGAACCCATGGCCAGGGTGGAGTGACAGCACCAATTGCATAGATGAAGCCAATATAACCGACAATTAAACCATAGAAGATGATAACCGAAATCCCTGCATATCCTGCAAGCAGATAAGTTAGCACTCGTCCAGCACTGAAGAGCTCTTGAGAACCACTGGGTGGTTGACTATGAAAGAGTATCTTCGTATCATCGATTAACCACGATGAGGGTAAAATTAGAGAAAGGATAACAAATACAATGGGAAAAATGACTGCCGCAGTATTCCAAACATTCACAGCTAATGGAAGGCCTGGATCCCAGATTATGAAGTATTGACCAATGTACGTTGCTAAACTTAGTGACAAGCCAAAGGTAAGTAATAAGGCGAAAATGGATCTCCTGAACACCGAATAAAGGGGAGACGGTTTTTGTGTGTCAACTCCATAGTAGTAGATTTCACTGCCTGGATTCAGTAACCGATTCAATGGCAAGACTAGCCATCGCGGGGTTATTACAGCCATTAGCATGTAGATGGGAATGGCTAGAATGGGGGTGAGATAGAAAAGAATGAGCCAATCTGTGACGCCATTACCTGGTATAATGGGAACGATGTCTATCCATCCATAAATCAGAATTGGGAGAATGTAGTTGAGAATAGCCCAGATTACGTCTAAGGTAATAACAGCTATAATTACGAGAATTACAACTATGAGGGTCCTTCGTTCCATGTTTCTGCACCTCTTCTATCCCGTTATCTAGCAAAGGACAGTTGGCTACTAAAAGGTTCTTGAAACAAAATGAGGTGTCTTAAGTTTTTGTGGATTCTTCCTTGAACCTGATGTTCATCGTTTCGAGTTCTTGGAGAGTTGGCTCATAGATTTCTGGAACTATGGGGATTTGTACACCCTTCAACTGAACTTCGCCCGTGAGAATTAGGTGTGAGGCGATAGCTGCAGGGAGGGCGACGGTGCGGCTCATGGATGAATCTCCGTTAGGGATGCCATAATCAATGAGGGTCGACCGCACTTGTTCCTGAGTGGTATCCTCATGTTCAATGATGAATTGGTGTTGCATCACAATCATATCCCTTTCACCCGCAGAATATTGTAGCTTCTCTTCAAAGAGTGCCACCATTACGTCAATTGGGGTTCCCCGATCAATTGCTACGGGTTGATCATTAAAGAGTCCCAACCAATCTAGTTTCTCAATGACAGCATCGTCAACCGGGAGTTTGAGATACTTGGCAACTTGCTGTTTAAGATCTCCACTTGATGACAAGTTAAGGATTCTACGCACGAAATCTGCATAAGTAAGATTGCTTAGGGGCTGTTCATCAAGTTCGAGTAACTTTAATCGTCCGATGTTATACATTGTCTTACACCATCCCGGATAGCGTAAGGTGCCGCGCAACATGGTCTGGATGCCCTTCAACCCATAGATGTCAATATATTGCAGTGAATCTCGATTCGGATACCCTTCAAAATTTCCCAACTCAGGGACAGTTTCTACATGGCAGTTGGCAAAGAGCTCTTCGCCAGGAATTGTAATCTCTTTTCCATCCTTGAGAAAGAGTGCTGAATTACGACCCGCTAGCAAAACGCCTCGGGGGCTCCAGGAGAGTTTGTACCCGAAGGGATTTGTGTTTGCATCAGGGGCAGGTAATCCTCCTGTGAAACTAGTAAAGGAGAGGACTTTACCGCCCTCTGCTTGTGCTTTATGAATGATTTTCATCGCAGACATATGGTCTTGTCCCGGATCGACGCCACATTCATTCATAAGAATAACATCAGCACGTTTTGCCTGCCTGTCTAATGCTCGCATTTCATCAGAAACATAGGATGTCGTGAGCATATTCACCTTATACCGTAAACATTCCCGGGCTACCTGCACATGAAATGTGAACGGAAGCAAAGACACAACAAGATCTGCAGGTTTAACTAGATCCTTTAACTCCTTGACTTGACGCGATATATCAAATGCTCGGGCTTCCCCATTGGGGTGATCGCCAATGAGACGCATTGCTTTGCTTACTGTTCGACTGGCAACCGTTACTTGGTAGCCATGATCTAGCATGTATTGAACATAGGGTCGTGCGACTAATCCTGCACCGAGAACGAGTACCTGTTTCATCCCATTTTTTCCTCCTTTTGCAGTGGTTCCTGTTGATGTGTTACAAATACTTTTTGAGATACTCATATG
>JAEOSA010000216.1 GCA_016840595.1 Candidatus Hermodarchaeota archaeon
TAATTGTCCTGTGAAAGCCATCAGCCGTGTGCGCGAAACTGAGGCCGAAGCCGCTGTGGAGAAATAACCAAGGTTAGAAAAATGTCAAAAATCGTATCAGTTACAGGTAATCATTCTGCTTCATGGGCAGCACGAACAGCGATTCCAGCAGTAATTGCAGCTTATCCGATTACACCGCAAACAACTATTGTGGAGAAGATCGCTGAATTTGTGGAAAATGGTGACCTAAAATCCGAATATGTGCGTGTTGAATCCGAACATAGCGCCATGGCTGCTTGTATTGGAGCTTCAGCTTTAGGGCTTCGAACCTTCACCGCAACATCGTCCCATGGATTAGCTTTAATGCATGAGATGCTTCATTGGGCAGGCCGCGCACGACTGCCCGTAGTCATGCCAGTAGTCAACCGGGCACTAGGACCTCCCTGGAATATCTGGGTTGACCATACAGATACTATGTCACAACGTGACACGGGATGGATTCAATTCTACGCCTCCAATAATCAAGAAGTCTATGACACAGTCCTCATGCTATTCCGCTTATGCGAAGACCCTAAGGTCCTACTTCCAGGAATGGTGGCATTGGATGCGTATATCCTTAGTCATACCTTCACTTCCATTGAAGTCTACGATCATGAAGAAATCACCGATTTTCTCCCCACCTATGAAGCAGGACATTGGAAGCTCGATCCAAAAGATCCAATGGCAATAGGAAATATCGCTGGACCTGAATATTACTACGAACTAAGTTACGCTGTTCATGAAGGCTTTGAAGCTGCCCGAAAAATGATCCCCAAAGTTGAAGCCGACTTCAAGAAGCATTTTGGACGATCACACGGTGGGTTCATTGACACCTATCAGTGTGATGATGCTGAAGTCATCTTCATCGCCTTAGGAACAATGGGCGAAGAAGCCCAGCTAGCCGTTGAAGAACTTCGAAGTGAAGGAATTCGTGCTGGATCTGCGCGGCTTCGCGTATTCCGCCCCTTTCCTGCTGAACAAATACAAACCCTTGCACAGAAGGCTAAAGCCTTTGTTGTGGTTGATCGGAGTCTTTCCTATGGACACCTTGGTGGTGCCGTCACAGAAATCCGTTCTGCCCTCTATCGTAGTGGTCACACTATACCTGTCCAAGGAGTCATTGCTGGACTTGGTGGTCGTGACGTTCGTCACACCGACATTAGAAAACTGATTCAACTCGGTTTTGATGTCGCTGATAAAGGTGAAGCGAGACCCGATATCTTCTATGGATTAAAAAGGTGAAGAAAATGGTAGCAATCAAAGAACTGCCCCGGGATGAATACATTGAACTTGGTCATGCGGCTTGTGCAGGCTGTGGTGCAACTATCGCAATTCGTCATGCACTAAAAGCACTCGGAGACCGCACAATTCTCACTGTCCCCGCCTGTTGCATGTCCGTTATTCAGGGCCTCTTCCCCAAAAACGCCCTGCACCTGCCCGTCTTGAACACTGCCTTCGAGACCGCAGGAGCAGCTGCCTCCGGTATTGCTGCTGGTCTTAAATTCATGGGCAAAGATAAAGACATCAACGTTATGGCTTGGGCAGGTGACGGGGGAACCTATGACATAGGCATCCAGGCTCTCAGTGGCGCTGCAGAACGCCAGACTAATTTCATCTATACATGCTACAACAATGAAAGCTATGGCAACACTGGCCAACAACGTTCTGGTGCTACTCCTTATGGCGCGTTTAGTACAACAACGCCAATTATTGGAAAACAGGAGCACCGTAAGCCAATGGCACGGATTATGGCGGAACACGGGATTCCATATACCGCATCAATTTCAGCAGCATATCCCCGATTGGTTTTTGAAACCTATTCCAAAGCAAAGGATATTGTGGGAACACGTTTCATCGAAATTCATGCGATGTGCCCAACGGGTTGGCGGTGTGTGACGTGGGACAGTGTCAAGTTTGGTAAATTAGCAGTTGAAACTGGTGTATGGATTATGTGGGAGAAGGAAGGAGATGAATGGCGGTTTTTGGGTAGGAGTAAACAAATCGCAGAAGGAAAGGTGCAGCGAAAGCCCGTGATGGATTATTTAAAGCCGCAAGGACGATTCCGAACGCTCATTAAGGATTCTAAGAAGGTGAAGGAGTTTGAGCGGGGAATTGAACGCGAATGGGACATATTAAAGCAAAAGGTCTCCTGCTGAAACGTGTGTATTGAAACATCATGATGAGAAGGAGTGAGATTCTCCTTTAAGGTTACTTTAGGCTAGAGAGGTGTAAAAAATGCCGTTGGAATTTACGGAAGAACTTGTGGATATGGGTGAGTTCCAGATTAGAGTGGCAGTGAGTCGGTTGGCAAACGGGACTTTGATGTTGTTTAGTGATAGAGAACATAAGTTTGGTACGGTAGCTGTAGGTGTTCCGACACCGTTTGGAGAACTTTCTCCGACTGCCACATCGGTCATGATTGGGACGCGGTTTCAAGCAGAGGTGCGTGCAATTGCAGATATTGCGGCCCAGAAGCTAGGTGGAATCGTTGTGGTGAATCTCTTTTTATCAAAAGAGCATGAGGTAGAGATTTCTGGGATTTTAGCAGTTGTACGACAGATTATTCTGAAGTTAGAGCAGGAAGACGAGAAAGGACCTGTTTTAGGCTGATTCGGAGTGGTTATAAGCAGGAAGCTTATCTGTTATTAGAGTAGATTGTTCAATTAGCTTGGAGGTTAAGTAATTGGTATCAGAAAGGTGGGGGTTCATTAAAGACCCCTTGTATGGCTACGTGGCGATAACTCCACTTGAAAAAGATATTATTGATACGCGAGTTGTCCAGCGGTTACGTCGTTTACGGCAATTAGCTGGCGCGGAATTTGTGTATCCAGGAGCGAATCATACGCGATTTGAACACAGTCTAGGGGCAATGCATCTTGCAGGATTATTAGCAGAAAGTATCACAGAAGATGAAATGGAGATTCAGTCATTACGCCTAGCTGCGCTTTTACATGATGTTGGGCATGGACCATTCAGCCATATTTTCGAGGAAATCTTAGCTAAACAGGATCGGAACCATGAAGACATTAGTACATGGCTCATTCAGCAATCAGAGCTTGCTGACATTTTAAAGGATGGAGGATTCGACCCCCAAAATCTAAGCCGACTTGCAATCGGAAAATTAGAAGGAAAAAGCAAATTATATCTAAATCAGGTTATTCGCAGCTCTGTAGATGTAGACAAACTCGATTACATCGTGCGTGATTCCTTTCATACAGGCGCCGAATATGGTAGTGTCGATGTTTTTCGGCTAATTTATACAACTGAGCCCTTCCAAGGAAATTTAGCGGTCAACACAACAGCACTCACAACCCTTGAAGCATTTTTGATTGCCCGGGTATTGAGTTTTCGAAGCATCTATTATCATCGCGTGTGTCGTGGTGTTCAGCGAATGTTAGCTGATGCCCTCAAATTAGCAGATGAAGAACTTGGATTCTCAACATTTTCAGAACCTGGCGAGTACTTGGATATGGATGACTATTCAACGTGGACACACCTTAAGCAGTGTAAAGCATCTCGGTCAATAATGGAACGACTTGAACGACGAGAACTACTCAAATGTGCTTACACTGTTGAATCAATTGTTCAAGACTACCCCACCATTGATTTATTAGATAAAGAAAGTGTTCGAAAACAAATCGAAGC
>JAEOSA010000217.1 GCA_016840595.1 Candidatus Hermodarchaeota archaeon
CGGATGGATGAGGACCACCGCCGTGTCATGAGTCTTCGTGTCGACTATTTTGGTGGTGCATTCAAGAAACCCAATCTGACGATGGTCTGGAATCGCGGTGAAGCCAAAGGGCTAATCTCCTATCATGCAGGTTGCACTAAAAATCGTGTTCTCAAGGGACTCTCTGGAACTGGGAAAACCACGCTCACCGTTGGTCCTCAACTGCAACAGGATGACGCCATACTCGGTTTACTCGAATATTCGGAATCGAATCGACATATTCACCAAATACGTCTTATAGGATTGGAAGCTGCCTCCTATGCAAAAAGTGAGGGTCTAACCGACACGAGCCCAGAATGGGCAGGTCTCATGAAATCACGAGAAGTCCAAGCAGATGGTACACGTCCTATCGTGTTAGCTCAGAACATCGATTGTGAGAACATCGAGTATCGAGTGGAAACAATTGCAGGACATCCAATAAAAGTCCCCCGACCCCTTCCAGGAAAACAGGCAGGACACCTCCAGCCTACACGTTATGAGCAATCCGGAACCACCAATGGGCGCTTTGTGTTCCGCTTTTATGACCTTAACCCTGACTGGAAATCTGGTTCTGAGAAAATCCTTCAAACCGTGATGCTCTCTTTTCGACGCTTTGACATTTTCCCCGTAGTCGCCTGCATTACAGATCCTGTGATGGCCGTCGCTCTTGATTCAGCCTGTGAATCCGTCATCACTTCAGCTATTGGTGGTAAAATACCTGGTACACGGGTCCGCTCCTATGCCGCTACAGATTTCATGGCTCGAGAACAAGCTCAACAGGCCATCATGAAACTCCAAATGTATAAGGACATGGGCATTGGACCCCAAAACAAACTTGTCTTCGCTATTGTAAATTCTGGTTTTGTCGGCGAATACAACCTCGACGGGAAACAACGACCATTGCTAGACGAAAAAGGTCAATCTGTTCCGAAAATCGATCAAGCCACTGGGAAACCCTACCTAAACGGACAAGGAAAACCCGTATATCTTGGACTGGGTGAGAAAATCAGGGTGGAGGATACCAAACTCCTCGTCGATCTTACCGAAAACCGAAAAATCCAGCAATGGTTACCTCATCCTGTTTTTGGCCCATCCTTTCTCATTCCAAATCCGACCGAACTCGAAGAAGTACATGGATTACCCAGATACCGCGAACGATTCAATCCCCTCCGATTCTATACACCCGAAGAGTTCCTACAATTTTGCCAACGTGACATAACAGAACGAACTACCTATCTAAAAGACCTATTTGCTGGACAAAAGGGTGAAAACCAACTAAAAGACATCATTCAGGTATGGGAACAAATCACCTTACCCTCTGCGAAGGAAATTAAAACCTTCTACGAACAACATTTCGGTACAAACTAGCTCTGTCACTACAACACCCCCAAGGAGCTACTAGGATGGGGATCTACGACGCATTCGCTCCATACTACGCCTCTGGAGGCTTTACTCAATATAGCCAACGAATGGCTGAAGCGTTTCCCTCCCTTTTGAGACGCTTTAACCAAACTCCTGAAACGGTTCTTGATTTAGCGTGTGGAGAGGGCACCTTTGCAGTATCCATGGCAAAAGCAGGTTATCAAGTGACAGGGATTGATCGGTCTTCTGCCATGCTCAAACTCGCCAAAACGAAAGGTAAAACCGAAAAGGTCTCGGTCACCTGGCGCCAACTCGAAATGCAACACCTTGATTATGAAAACTCATTTGATATTGTCACCTGCTGGTTCGACAGTTTGAATTATCTCCTTGAACTCGACGATCTTTGTGCCACCTTCAGAGGCGTTCACCACGCGTTAAGAGAGAACGGTCTATTCGTTTTCGATATGAACACCATTTACTGGCTCGTCACTCTCGCTCAACGCTACGCTGTAACAGTTGAACGCGAAACCGAAGAAATCTTCCAAGTACACCGCCACTCCTATGATTTTGACAAAAATATTGCTACGTTCTACATCACGGCTTTTGTCAAAGAAAATGATCGCTGGCTCCGGCGCGTCGATGAAATTCATAAAGAACGAGGTTATACCATCGGAGAAATTCAAGAATGCCTGAATGATGCTGGTTTTCAAGAACTTGCCCGGTGGGGAAATCTTGAAGCCCAAAGCCCATTAACGAAAGAAAGTCGGCGGGTTTATTTTATCACACAAAAATAACGAATTACTCAGTACTACTAAATTCAGTTAGATGCTAGGTCATTAAAGGATGTTCTAACAACCTATGCAATATAAGACATCCAAAGGAGACAGATAATTCCGGAAGATGCCAACGATGGAAATTCGAAAACTCACAAAAAAGGAGATGCCCAACGTCCTTAAACTCCACCAATATGCCTACGGCTTTTGGTCCGACCAAGAGGTTCGCGAAGAAGACCATGACTTCATAATCCCTGAAAACACCATCGGCGTGTTTGATAAAAAAGACCTTCTCTCAGTTCTAACGATTATGAAAACGAAACAATCCATTCGTGGCGTCCTGAAATGGATGGGCGGAATCTCAATGGTCGGCACCTACCCTGAAGCCCGAATGAAAGGTCATACTCGCTCCTTAATGCAAACCGCGTTCCAAATAATGAAAAATGAAGGATTTTCCGTCAGCATGCTCGAACCCTTCCGAGAAACCTTCTACGCCAAATTTGGTTATGTCCCCGCATATGAAAAATATCGCCTACAAGCTCCGCTTGACGGGCTCCGCGTAAAGGCCGATCATGAAATCGATGATGCCTTAGAGATTGAACGTGTCGCAGGACAAGAAGTAAAGGATGCCTACATGGCTTTCATCCAAGATTTCGCTCCAAGTGCCTTTCATGGTTACGCTTTCAACCCGACCATTACTGATGAAGAATGGAAACGCCGCAACAAAGACCGGCATTATGTGTTGGTGAAAAAAGGAGGGAAGATTGAAGCGCTTGCTCGCTTCAAGTTTAAAGGTTACATGCATTTCGAAGAGCCTGGGCAACTTCAAATTGAGGAAATGTACTGGCGCAATCTCCCAGCCCAAGCCGCCCTCTTCAACTTCTTCAGCAAACACAGAGACCAATTTCAAAAACTCATCATGCTCCTTCCCTATGGAACCAACTTTCAGCACTGGTTTGAGGACTTGAGAGACTGGATTCAAATCAAAGTCTGGCATCCATGGATGATCCGTGTCATTGACGTCAAAGAGGCTCTCTCTGGTCTTCCTGCAACTGAAAAGGGTGAACTGGTTTTCACATTAAGTGATTCCCAATGTGAATGGAACAATGGTACATATCTTCTCAAATCCAATGGAAAACAACTGCAAATTCAGTCTACAAAACAGGCAACGAAAACTGCACTAACCATTCATGGTCTAAGTGCCCTTGTCTATGGAACCCATTCTCTGGAAGAGATCGAATATGCACAGTGGCTCAAGGGCGCTGATAAGCAAACCCGAGAACTCTTACAAAACTGGTTCCCACAGCTCCCGCTCTATAGTCCCTATACGTACTAAGTTGACAAAACCTTTTTTTCAAAGCTACACTGAGTTCCTATACAGTGGTTCAAATGACCATAATTCAAGATACTCTCGTCCAGCTTACCCCTAGCGTTCTAGGTCTCGCATCTTTCGTTGTTGGCATTTGGTTGTTGGATGCGTTCCTTCGAAGAACCGATGAGCCT
>JAEOSA010000218.1 GCA_016840595.1 Candidatus Hermodarchaeota archaeon
GAACGATTTGCCGCTGGCCTTGAAGTCTCTCTAAACAAAGTCAAGTCCTCTGCGCGAGAACTCGATTCAGAACTAATCAAGATACCTGAATTGCTTGAACAAGTACGGGGCAATGAAATCACTCCCAAACTCGAAGAAACCTTTACTCAAAGTGAACAACAGTTAACCCAACTCACCCGTGGTATACCGACAGCCTTCAACGAATGGCGAACCAACTATCTTAACACTGCAGAAAAACAGGTCAACGCTATGCTCGAGGAAGCGGAAGGTCATCTTACCGTTGCCACACAAGGCATAGGGTTATTCTGGCAACGATCCAAAGAATCAGAACCCACCACCTTCGACCTCTACCAATTCGTTATTGGCGAAAAAGACTTCCAATCCTATGAAGCCAGCCTCATTGCTCGCGCCCGCAGTCATCTCTACCTCATCCTCCCACGTGCCACTCGTATCAAAGCGAAACTCCTCAAAATGATCCCCAGTGAAGTCCGAGTACGCATTGTAGTTGCCGAATCACCGGAATCGAAATCTGTGAAAAGTATTCAAAACGTTGCAGCCAAGAATCCGAATATCCAACTCCGCCATGATTCACGGGGTGATATTTGGGGTGTGATTCGAGACTTTGAAGAAATTCTTCTGGGGAATTCATCCAAGGGCAAAACCAACATTGTGGGGATTGCCTCTAGCCACGAAGACCATGTGGAGCTTCTCCGGTCAATTATGGAGACACGTTGGCTCCACGCCCATAGCATTTCGAAGCCCTAGGCTTGCGTAACCGACGCGCTTTTATCGAAAAGATAACAGAATTGCACCCAGAGACACCAAACCATAGCTGAGTGCGATTTCAAGTGATAGTACGCAATATCATCGAAGAAATTGATAGACAGTTTGACAAAACGCTTCAGCAAGTTCAAACGTTTCTTCGTCAACCAAGTATCAGTGGGACAGGAGCTGGCATTAACCAAACAATTCATCAAGTCTTAACCAAACTCGAATCCCTTGGATTCGACGCAACAATCACTCCAACCCCCAGCAATCCCATCCTATTCGGACAAAACCTCACCGCAGGAAAAAAAGCTCCGACAATGCTAATCCAAACATCCATTGATGTCATGACCACAGACGGTGAAGCCCAATGGTCCGTGCCCCCCTTTTCAGCACAAATACAGGAACGATCACAATTCGGACCCATTCTCATAGCACGAGGCGCTTACACACAGAAAACTGCACTAATGGCACTCCTCCAAACTCTCGCAATTATCCAAGATGTCGGAGAGATCCTTCCCGTTAACCTCATGATAGTAGTCGATAGCGAAGAGGAAAGCGGAAGTCCTAGCCTAACAGAATTTATTAACGCTCATAAAAAAGCAATAAAAACAGCTCAAGCAGTATATTATCCCCTTTTTGCCACGGATCGTAGAGGGTTTGCCCGACTCTTTCTCGGCTCCAAAGGAATAGTCTTTTTCCGACTACACTGCCAAAGCCCCTCACTTCGTGACCTTCACTCCGCCGAAGCAGGATGGATACGCAACCCCGCTCATATCCTCACAAAAACCCTCTCCTCTCTGGTTAATATTCACGGACAACCATTAATTCCCGGACTCCTCGACGATGTACAACCACCAACTAAGGATGATGAACGATTGCTGAATTTACTTGCAGAATCTTTTGATCCAGGAACTGCAGCCCTACAATTAGAAGCCAGCAATTTGACGATTGAAGCTGAGTCGAAACTCGATCTTCTTCGACGGTTCCTCTTTCAACCCACTGTAAACATTTCTGGGATTCATACTGGATATGTTGGTGATTCTGCCAAGACGATTCTTCCAAACGAGGCCTCAGCCCATGTCGATATCCGTCTCACACCCAATGAAAAGCCATCTCAAGTTCTTCATGTGGTCAACGAACATATCAAAAATATCGGCATGGCTGAATTCGTCAAAGTGGAACTAGGATATACAATGAACTGGGCAAAATCCAGCGACAACACACCCATTGCTAAAGCTCTCATGAAATCCTACTATGAGACTGGAGTTGATAATGTAGAAGTCTGGCCAATGTTTCCTTCCAGTGTTCCAATCTACGTTTATGCTGATCCGCCTTTGAACAAACCATTTGTCATTGGTGGTCTCGGACACGGTGGGCATTCCCATGGTCGAGATGAATACGTGGTCGTCGAAGGGATACGCCTATTCCAAAAAGGTTTCACTCACTTTCTCCACGAGTACAGCCTAATGCAAAGCAAAGGCACCGGCGGTTAAGCATGACACTCCGAGTCGAACTTCTAATTATCGGAAACGAAATACTCTCAGGACATACACTGGATACTAATTCTCAATGGTTAGCTCAACGCCTTTTCGAACTAGCCCTACCGGTCAACCAGATACAAGTCATTGAAGACAAAGTGGTTCTCATTGCAACCGCAATACAAGAAAGCCAATCACGAGACACAACTGTACTAGTAACAAGTGGCGGGCTTGGTCCCACCTTCGACGACATCACTGCTGAAGGTCTTGCTCAAGCCGTCGAAACTCCCCTTGAGCTCCACCCTCTTGCACTAGAAATGGTAACCAACCGCTATAAGATCTTAAAATCGCAAAACATCGTCGAGACAGAGGAAATCACACCTGCCCGAAAGAAGATGGCCCTATTACCTAAAGGTGCAATCCCGCTCCCCAATTCTGTTGGTTCAGCACCCGGAATCCAGTTTCACTTTGGTCAAACTCAGATCTATTGTCTTCCAGGAGTCCCAGAAGAGCTGTATGCTATGTTCATGGCTGCTGTTGCTCCACAGATAGCACCTCTAACAAAGACTGTTGTCTTACAGGAAATTATTCAAGTACCTATCCTAGATGAATCCAAATTCGCACCACTCATTGATTCAGTGATGAAAAATAAAACAGGCATATACATCAAATCGCTTCCTCGCCCCTATCAATCTCGAAAGCCGTTGCGAGTAGCTATTACTGTTACTGCCAAGACGAAAAGAAAGGCGAAATCTCTGTTAGACCAAGTAAGCAAGGATCTCCAGAAGATCACACAATCACACAGACAAACCTAACTTTGATTAAGTCTGTAAAAACAATAACAAGCAATGAATGAATCAGCCGAAGGTTCTTTGACTATTCATCAAGTTCTAAACCAAGAATTTCATCCAGCTTGCTCTCAGTTTTCTCTTCCAACTTGGAAAGGGCTTGATTGAGAAAATCCTTAATTGTGCGATTACTTTCAGGATGTTCGGTTTTCCAAGCGAGAAAAGAATTGATGAGTTCAAGTGCGTCAATTACACCCCGTAAGTAACGGGGGTCCATATTTTCAAATGGTGTTTCCATGAGTTCCACCCTATCAGTTGAACAAATCGATACCTGCTCTCTCGATTCCAGAGATTTAAAACTTCTCCCAGTCCCAAACCCAATTCTTACCATGCGAATAATCCGCAGTTAGCACAAGAATTCTCACGGAGTGAACATAGCACACAGGCATTTTCGATTTCCTTGAATTCCGATTTTACTAGGAGCTGGTCAACACACTACTTAAAAGAGTCCGAGCAAGAGCCCTAGTAGAGGCAAATTCTCCTCGTGGAGCATGTAAGAAAGGGGAATCGAGACCATGCTCGATGAAAAAGACCGAAAGATAC
>JAEOSA010000219.1 GCA_016840595.1 Candidatus Hermodarchaeota archaeon
GACATCTTCGCAGTAAACCTCACCAATTCAGCATCAAAGATTTTCAACGAATAAAAGGCATTCAAACTCTCCAAAAAGGCCTCATCACATCTGGGTTCCGGTTGCTTAAGCCTGGTGGTCACTTGGTATATTCTACCTGCAGTCTACATCCAGAAGAAAATGAAGCGGTCATTCATCATTTACTCAGTCATTCACCAGAGGCTGGTGTCGTTCATCCCAATGTTCCCGGTTTAAAGAGTCACCCAGGACTGACTCATTGGGAGGACACGCAATATCATGAAACCCTCCATGACTGCCTTCGTGTTTATCCCCATGAAAATGACACCGACGGCTTTTTCATAGCTCTCATCAGGAAGGAAAACTAATGCGCAAACCGAAATTCTCACCACTACTTGTTGACGAAGAATGGGAATCACACGTATGGGATCTGCTTTTTACTCAATTTGGGATTCCCAAACTCAAAGGCCATCGTTTTCTTCAGTCTGGGAAAAAACGCATTCGCCTAATTAGTGAGGCTGCGAGCACTCTTCTTGCCGATGTTCCATACACGGGCTCATCAGGGCTATATGTTGGGGAATATTCTCCCCGCGTGGTTCGCTTAACAATGGATGGCGCCATGCTTCTTGGCCAATATGCAATAAAACAGATCATCCATTTGACAGCTGAGCAGGCTAAAGAATGGATGCAAGGCGAATCCATTAATTATGAAAACAAACAAAGAGGCTATGTAATCGTCTATCACAAAGAGGATATCTTAGGTTGTGGTAGCTTGTCTCAAGGCATCCTCCACAGCTTTGTTCCCAAAACAAGACGACCTAAACACCCATAATAAGCAACTGGTGGAGTATACAACATGGCAGTAAACATTACGGTATATGGTGGCGCTGGCGAAATCGGCGCGAACAAAATCCTAATCGAAGATAAAGGACATGAAGTGAAATTCTTCCTCGACTTTGGGAAATCTTTCGAAACCATGCGGGAGTACTACGATTTTCCAGTATCACCCAACTCTCTTGAGGAGCTCATCCAAATCGGCGCAACCCCGGATATTCCTAACCTCTATTATCAACCCGGAAAGAAAAAGCAACCCGCATCTGATATCGACGCCGTTCTCCTGTCTCATGCCCACACCGATCATAGTGGCTATATTCCGCTGTTAAACCGTAGCATTCCGATTTTCATGGGAGAATGCACACGACGTATATTTGAAGCCCGACTACAAGGTGCAAGGAAAGTCTTTGATACGGACATCGAGGGTCTTAAACTCGAAACCTTTCGGACTGGCGGTCGGATTAAGATAGGCAACGTGGAAGCGTATCCGATTCATGTAGATCACAGTATTCCAGCAGCCTATGGTTTTATCATTCACTGTTCTGAAGCCAGTATCGTGTACACTGGAGATTTTCGACGGCACGGAACCCGCCCACAATTAACCCAAGATTTTGTTAGTGCTGTACAAAAATCCGGAAAACCTGATGTTGTATTATGCGAAGGAACTAACATAGCAAAAGCAGAGTTAGCGAATGAACAAGAGGTCCAAAGGAAGCTATCAATCATAATCAAAGAATGCCAAACCTTAGCTATTGCTGACTTTTCTGAAGCAGATTTTGACAGGTTTAGAACGGTCCAAAAAGTAGCTGAAGAAAATAATCGCGAACTAATTATCGAACCACGTCGGATGTGGATTCTTTACGCCATCAACCAGTGCCGGGAACTACACACACCCAGTGTCGTTAATAATTCACAAATCCGGTGGTTTGACTCGGAGAAAAAACGAATTTCAAAATATGAACGATTACTTAGAGAAGCCGAACCGAAAGTCAAAGAATTCGATGGACGGGCTGTTACAGCCAAAGAATTACACAAACGCCCACAACGATATGTCTTCTGCAGCAGTTTCGGCAGCATCAGCGCTATACAACGAATTAAACCACCAGCATCTGGTATCTACATATTAAGTGCCTCTGAGCCATTTAATGAAGAAAGCGAAATCACTTTTGATAAACTCCTCAACTGGCTAGCACTTTCTGGACTAGCAATGTATACTGCCCACTGTTCAGGACATGCACACCCAATCGATATCCGTCAAACCCTCGAAGAGATGCAACCCAGCTTAGTTATTCCGATACATACCGAAGAACCTGAACTTTTCCCAAAGTTCTTCAAAACCAGTGAACTTTTCTTCCAAATACCCAAACAAGGCCTTCAGATTAAAATCGCATGACGATTGTCATTCAATGATAAATTTGCCCGACCCGAAATAGATTTTAGAAGGGTCACAAGAACATGCCGCATTATGTCCTTTCTCCGTGGGAACCCCGCAAAAGCAGCAGCCAAGCATGAAAAACGAGCTCGTGAACACCAGGAACGCGGGAATGAACAAAAGGCTGCCGATGAATGGATCGCCGCCGGACGCGATTATCTTAAGATACCGAATTATCCACGCGCGTATGACGCTTTTAACCAAGCGGCTCAGTTTTATTTAGCTGTAAATGACACAAACCGTGAAACCGCGGCGCTGTTCGCCGCTGTAGATGCCGCAATCGCTGCCACTGATTTTGAAGCTGCTGCAGGAGCCCTTACCCAGATCGCACGCATTGGTACCCGAAAGAAGAATAACCAATTACTCCTTCGTGCCTATGCGGTGCAAACCATTATTCATATCGCTGGAAATGATTTGTCTAAGGCAAGAGAAAGTCACCGTGAAGCCCTCAAAATGGAAAAACGGTTAGGTCGTAAGAAAGCAACCCTACCTGTCTATCAACTGGCTTCCGCTTTCGTTGACCGCTTTATTGAGGGAAATACAGTTCCTGATGATCAAACGCTTCCTAACCGATTTGACGAATCAGAAAATGTGAAATTAGTCATTTCAAACCTCCTCACTCTCTATAACGATACAATGAAAACTAAACTCAAACTGGTTCTTGGGAAAGAGGAAGTGAAAATCAAGGAACGTGTTACAGGACATGTAGCCTTTTCTTTTTCGATCCCTGTCCAAGTAATTGAAACAACCCTGACTCTCCCCTCGAATATCGCTTGCCTACAAGACCCAAAAATACCTGAAAAAACCCAACGTAAATTCAAACTCCCCTTCGCCATTGAACCTCGGTTACCTGGTGAATTTAATGTGGGACCCTTCACCATCTTGTTGCAAGCCGAACACCAGCAATTCTTAATGAAGTCCCAAACAGTCCCGATAAAAATTATTGCCGCAAAACCCCGGCTCACTGTCTCCGCTGAACCCACCTCCACACCTCACTCACAAGAAGAGTTTGAACTCCTTTTACGGCTAGAAAATGACAGTCATGGCGACGCATCAGATGTTATTATCACAATTACACTTCCACCTCATCTTTTACTCAAAACAGGCACCCTTCAAAAACAAATTGTTTCATTACACCCACAACAACATGTCCAATTCCCTCTCTTTCTTATTGCTACGAAAGCTGGTAAACTTGAAGGAATCATCAAATGTGATTACAAGGGCGCGAGTGGTCGGAGTCGAAAAATCGAGGAGAAATTTTCGGTGAAAATTCTTCCACGGGTACCTAAGCAAAAAGATTAATGAGTTGGCTAAACGGCAGTCACCACGTTAAGGGGTCATTTCAATGCGCGCACTCCTTCTTGCCGG
>JAEOSA010000220.1 GCA_016840595.1 Candidatus Hermodarchaeota archaeon
TGAATTAGCAGTCGGTGAATATGGACTGCAGGTTTGGGTTAATGATACATTCAACCTCATTTTAACTGCCAATTTTTCAATAACTGTCCAGGATACGATTAGCCCCGTTTGGACTATTACTCCGACAGACCAAGTATTAGCGTATGGTCAACCCCTTGGCTATAGACTGTATGCCACTGACCTATCTGGAATCACTCAGTGGAGTGTTGATGATATAACCTATTTCAGTATCAGTTCCAGTGGCTTACTCACCAATAATATCCTTCTTGAACCAGACGAATATTCTGTAACCATCACAGTATATGATGCTCACGAAAATGCCCTCTCTACATCAATTACAATCACGGTAGAAGCAATCGCTCCTCCACCACCAGTTCCTGGATATCCATGGTTTTCCATTCTCCTCGGTTGCCTGTTTACGATTATTCCTATTGTCATTATTCGGGCGAGGAGACGAACCAAGTAAATCCCAGTTTTTTCTCGTGATCAAATCCGCGTATTCACGCTGTTAATGAAAAACTTTGCAGAAGCATCAAAACTTAAAGGACCTATTGCCACTATTCTGACAACCTTTCACCCTTTACAATGCGCGCCGAACAAAGGTTGATCAAACATTGACAGAACAAAAACGAGCACGAATCAAAGCCGATAAACTCGACACCGGATTTGGATCCTTCCGAAACGTCGAAGTCACCATCGGCAAAGTCGTCGATGAAGATTGGGATGAACCCATGGGACCCACACCCATGCCCAATGTCACCACTCTTCGCGACTGGGACCACAAACTCCTCACACGCTATGAGCCCTCATACATGCCAGCTTGCCAACTATGCTGTCTTTGTACATTCGGAAAATGCGATTTGACGGGAGGAAAACGAGGGGCTTGTGGTTTGGATATTAAGGCGCAGTCAGCACGAATTGTGTTGGCTGCTTGCAATATCGGGTGTGCGGCACACTTGGCGCATGCTCGACATCTGGTTGATCACTTAATCCATGAATTTGGTCCAAGGTACCCATTAACACAGGGAGAAGGTGTGGATATTGAAGCGCCTGTCTCTCGATTAGTGACTGGTATTCGACCACGAACACTTGATGATGCTTCATCGATTCTTGACTATTGTGAAACACAATTGACTCATACCCTCTCAGCAGTCCATACAGGACAGGAAGGTAGTTGGATAGATTTTGAATCCAAGGCTTTTCATGCAGGAATGGTCGATCAAGTAGGAATGGAGATTGCCGATTTGGTGCAGATTTCTACGATGGGCTTTCCTCAATCCGATCCTGAGGCACCTTTAGTTGAAGCAGGTATGGCTTCGATGGATCAGTCTAAGGCCAATATCCTGTGCATTGGACACAATGTTGTCCCTGCTGCCGCTATTACTGATTACTCCATGGAACATAACCTTCAGGATAAAGTCGATGTCAGTGGAATTTGTTGTACTGCGTGGGACATAACACGTCATGATGCTAAAGCCAAAATTGTGGGTCCTATTTCCTGGCAGCTCCGCTTTGTTCGGAGTGGCCTAGCTGACGTTGTTGTCGTAGATGAACAGTGTATTCGTACCGATATTGCCCTACATGCTCAGAAAGTGAAGGCCCCGGTAATCGCCACTTGCGATAAATCCTGTATGGGTTTACCAGACCGCACAAAGGATGATGTCGATGACATCGTCGCTGATCTTGTGTCATTTAAAGTGCCTGGAGTGTTTATTGGTGACCATAATAAGGTTGGCGAAGTAGTGGTGAAAACAGCTATTGCCGTGAAACCGAAACGCAAAGGAAAAAGTTCAATTCCGAGTAAAAAGAAAATCCAAGAACTCGCTCAAGCATGTCGTCAATGCTCTGAATGTCGTCGGGCATGCCCGAATGACCAACCAGTTATGGAAGCGGTCCTTGCCGCACAAGAAGCTAATTTCGGTCCCCTAGCTGATGTCTATGATGAATGTATCGGTTGTGCTCGTTGTGAGTCCGCTTGTCCAAATGAATATGATCTCCACAGCTGGATGGTATCCGCTGCTAAAGACCGTTGGATGAATGAGAGCTACCGAGTTCGCACTGGGCGTGGGGCAATCAAAGATACCGAAATCCGAGCTGTTGGACAGCCTGTTGTTTTCGGAGAAATTCCCGGTGTTATTGCGCATGTAGGATGTGCCAACTATCCCGATGGAGGACGTGCCATCCATGACATGTGCGAGGAGTTTGCTCAACGTCGCTTCATCATCGTATTATCTGGATGTGCAGCAATGACTGTGGGCACTATCAAAGACGATGAAGGTAAAAGTATCTACGAACGTCGCTCAGGTCACTTTGATGCTGGTGGTGTTGTAAATGTTGGGTCGTGTGTTTCAAATCCCCACATCGCAGGTGCTGCCATAAAAATTGCCAGCATCTTCGCTAAACGTAACCTACGTGGAAACTACGAAGAAATCGCGGACTACATACACAATCGAGTGGGAGCTGTCGGAATCTCTTGGGGTGCTATGTCACAGAAAGCTGCTTCAATTGCTTCTGGTTTCTGGCGACTCGGTGTTCCAGTTATTGTTGGTCCACACGGGGCTAAATATCGTCGAATGTTATTAGGTCGCGCTGATCGAGCAAAAGATTGGATGGTATACGATGCACGAACAGGGAACGAAGTTCAAATTGCTCCAGGTCCCGAACACCTGTTCTATGCTGTAGAAAACGTGGAGGAATGCATGGTACTAACTGCCAAATTAGCCATCCGACCAAACGACACTGCTAAAGGTCGAGCAATTAAACTGAGCCATTACATCGATTTACATGAGAGATATAAAGGCTATTTCCCCGATGATGTTCACACGTTTATTCGGAGAGAAACAGATATTCCTATCACTCTTAAAGACAAAATTCACGCGCAGATGAAGGAACACAAGTGGAAAGAACGACTCATTCCAGATCCGACGCTATTGAAACGAATGGTGTTCGGTGGCAATGGAGGTGGCGAGTAGAATGATGCGAGCTGAACCTTGGCAAACCGCCGAAGTATGCGGACCAACTAAAGCCCAAGAACTCAAAAAGCCCGTGGTTGTGGGAGCCCTTCTTAAAAAAGCAAAATACCCACTTCTGATAGTAGGTGCAAACGCACTCACAGAAATGACGCGGAAAAAATCTATGATTGACTACTTCATTGAACTTTCCACTGCTGCAAAGATACCAGTCGTTGCCACATCAAATACGATCAAAGCATTCAAAGAGAAAGGCTTTGACAACGTTTACTCACACGGAGTAATGGAAATCGCTGGAAAACTTCAAGATCCCGATTGGATGGTTGCTCCGAAGAAAGGACCCCATGACCTTGTCATGACCTTCGGATATCCATACTACATGGAATGGCTTATGTTGTCTGCGCTCATTAACTTCGCCCCCCAAATCAAGACCGTTACTCTCGGTCGTTATTTCCAACCACATGCAACGTGGAGCTTTCCAAACCTCAAGAAGCAAAAATGGAATGATGCCCTCAAAGAAATCCTATCTACCGTAGGAGGTACAAAGTAAATGTCATTTGAAGACTTACCAGTAGCTGTCGGTGTCGTCTTCGAAGGCGAACGCATTCGAAAAGCTGACATGCAAGTTGAACTTGGTGGACCCAAGATTGAAAAGAA
>JAEOSA010000221.1 GCA_016840595.1 Candidatus Hermodarchaeota archaeon
CTTTGATCGGGATCAGAATGCGGCGGTGAACCTAATGGTGCGGTTCCTATTGCAGCAATCCCCTATGAACGGGGAGCCATTACAAGATTTCTTGCGTGGCTTGCATCGACATACAGCCCTACCTCAAGTTCCTCGGGTAGTGAACTCGATGAAAGCTCCTGCATGGATGCAGGGGTAGTTCACTTCCTTTTCCTAGTCCACCTCTTCTTTCTTAAGGTGTCCTTCGGATATGTACCAATCAATTGCACTTCTGAAGGTCTCTTCCATTGTCATAGTTGGTTTCCAACCCAGCATTCGCTTGGCTTTTTCGTTGGAATACCAGCGCTCGCTGTTCAATGCATCGACTGTTTTCATATGCCAAAGAAAAGTTCTTTTTCCCCGGTGTTTGAAGAAGCCAATCAATCCAACGCCCATTTTAGCAAAACTTACTGGAACTTTCCTTGTCGGTGGCTCTACACCCAATATTTCTGCAACAACATTGAAGACTTCTTCATAGGTCAAAGGTTCATCGGGGCAAATAATGAATGTTTCATTCTTTGCTGACTTAGACTCCAGCGCAATGAGAAATGCTCTCACAACATCATCAACATGGATATACATGATATGGTTTTGTCCGTCACCGGGAATCATCGAGATTTCTCGATTGGCAATTGCCTTGATGGTTTCAAATCCTATGTAAAACTCTCCTGGACCTACCACTCCTACAGGACGAAGAATAACGTGTTCGAATCCCGTTTTTTCTGAAATCTCTCGGATCGCATTTTCTGCCTGAATCTTGCTTTTTCCATATTCATACATTGGCTGTAGTTCGGTTTCTTCCGTTGCTGGAGGATTCGCAACTGTGCCGGTTGTTTCAGTGGTAGAACAATAAATGAATCGCTTCACAGTTGATCCGATACAAGCAGTGAGTAAATTACGAGTTCCTTCAACGTTAACCTGATAGAGAATATCAACGTCCTTTGGGTAGAATTCAAAGTAGGCTGCCAAATGAATGACGACGGTCCTTCCCTCAACTGCCTTCTTCAAAGAAGAAAGATCGGCTAGATCTCCTTCTATTAATCGAATTTTCTTGGGCAATTCTTTAACGTTACTTGTCCTTCTTACCAAAGCAGCAACATCATAGCCCTCTCTTACTAGAGCTCCTACAAGATTACGCCCTATGAATCCCGTTGCACCTGTTACAAGAATTTTCATTGATTTTTTCCCTCTAAACCATTTTCGAGTTAAACTGCTTTTCCTTTACCTCGTTTAGCTCTCTCACAGCCAAGTCTTCATAAATGGGGCCCTTCGGTGTAAGGGTGCTTTTCTTCAACTTAATCGCTTTGACTCGAAACCTACCGAAGTCATAGTTTTTGTGTTCATCAACCAGCTTCATTAATTGGGCACGGTTTTCCCCACTACGGACTCTAGCAATCGTAAGATGAGGCGAATATTTTCGCTTCTCTGATGGGAATCCATGCGCTCTAAGTTGTTTTCCAAGGAACTGCTGATGGTGAATGAGTTGGGCTGCACCCAATGTACATCCAATCCAAATCACTCGAGGTCGCTGAGGTCGGAAGCAACCAAGACCAACCAGTTCAACTTCAAAAGAATCACCATCCACCGCTTCAAGAAGTTCAATAAGCTCCGGGATTCGCCCTTCGTCAACATTTCCAAGAAAGTGTAAAGTAAAGTGGAGATTTTTTTCTTCTACTAGTTTTAGCTTGGCTCTACTTGATTGGAGATCTTGTTGCTTTTGTTGAATGTGTCTAGTTACTGTTGGATCATCAATCTCAACAGCAATAAAGCAGCGAATTCCTGTCATTAGTAATCATCTCATGATTTTCTACTCTAAAGATATGGGGAAACTTTATATCATTCTCCATTACCAAGAGCGAACAGCTTGCTTTTGGGGGCATTGCTTGGTTGAAGACAAAGAAATCATCCCGCACGCGGAAACCGCTAGCTGAAATCTCTCGAACACACGGTGATCCTCTCGCACAACAAATTATCCCAGCAAGAGAAGTTGTTTTGCGACCTGCAGGTTATCCATTAGAGGTAAATAATTCCTCAGTGAATCCGCTTCTCAGAATTCGAGATGAAAAATTATTCAGCGCATACGCTGTCGATCAATGGCAGGGGATGAAAGTCAAACTCAATGACTATCTCTTCGACCAATTGCTCCTTCCTGACTTTGCGTTCGAAGTTGTTGCAGTTACACCAACTGAAGCACACATTGTGGCTGATACTAAAATCCGTCTCATCGAACCTCCTAAAATTAGTACAGCAAAGTCCCGACAAATTAAATTTGATGATGTAATCGGACACGAAAACGCCAAGGCGAAATGTCTCATTATCCAAAAGTACATTGCCAACCCCTCGCGCTTCGCTGAATGGGCCCCACGACGCGTCCTCTTTCACGGACCCCCTGGAACTGGAAAAACCATGTTAGCCCAAGCACTAGCTGGGGAAACAAAAGCTGAATTCTTCTACATCAAAGCAACATCACTTATAGGACAACATGTTGGTGCAGGAGCAGATAAGGTTAACAAACTTTTCGAGGACATTGCACGGAATAAGCCCTGTATCGTCTTTATTGATGAAATCGATTCAATTGGACTCGATCGAGGATTCCAATCTGTTCGTGGAGATGTAACCGAAGTAGTAAATTCTCTCATCTCCCAATTTGACCTCGTCGAAGATCATGAAGGCGTTGTTGTGATTGCCGCAACTAACAGTCAAGACTTTTTGGACCCTGCTCTGCGAAGCCGTTTTGAAGAAGAAATCGAATTTCCGCTTCCTACTTACGATGAACGCCTTGAAATTCTTAAGAAGTATACCTCTACTCTTCCAATGCCTGTTGAAGCTGACCTGGATGCGATTGCTCGTAGAACTGAAGGCTATTCAGGTCGTGATTTGAAAGATAGGGTACTCAAAGGAGCTCTTCATCACGCGCTTTCAAAGGGGCTCTCATCCATGGATGAGTCTACATTCAAACATGTAGAAGTAATTCGTTCCACGAAAGAAAAGCGCCTGTATAAGTAAAATCCTAATTCAAGCATCGTGGTTGCCTTGCAAGTAAAAACTGCTGTCATTTTTTGTGGAATGCCAGGCTCGGGTAAGTCCATTGGACTCACCGTTGCCTCGGATTTGGCTATTCCTGTGATCGTGATGGGTGATGTGATTCGGGAAGAAGTCGCCTGTCGAAAGCTCCAAGCATCTCCTCAATCATTAGGTCAAATAATGATCGAACTCCGAGATCAGTATGGTCCTGCTGTAGTTGCAGAAAGATGTATTGAAAAACTGCAACAAGTTTCCAGCCCACATATTGTAATTGACGGTGCTAGGAGCGAGGTCGAAATTTCTGCATTTAAACGCGTTATTAATCACGTCAAAGTCATTGCGGTTCATGCCTCTCCCAATATTCGGTTCGCCCGTCTTCAAGAGCGCGGTCGAGAAGATGATGCCTTAACAGAAGAAGCGTTCCAAAAAAGAGATGCTCGCGAACTTGACATTGGAATAGGGCGCGTGATTGCTCAAGCAGATCTAGTAATTGTTAATGAGGGCAATCCTGAAGAATTGAAGGCAAAGACTCTTCAAATTCTAAAAGATGAATTCAAATTAG
>JAEOSA010000222.1 GCA_016840595.1 Candidatus Hermodarchaeota archaeon
TGGAAGCTATTAGATGATTTTATTCTCGTAAGTGATGACGAAATTCTTCAGGCAATGGTGTGGATGCTTGAGAAGGCTCATACGCTTGTGGAAGGAGCCGGAGCCGCCCCACTGGCAGCCGCATACAAGCTTCGACGAAAACTCAAAAACCAGAAAGTAGCCTTGATTTGTACTGGGGGAAACGCGTCCCTCAAACATCTGAAAATGGCCCTTGATTCGATTAAAGATTGATTGTTTTTAGGGCTTAAGTATAAAGGTTTGAATTCACCCTGCTGAATAGTAGAGGGATATAGGAACCTGGTGTGGGTTATTTTCCGTAACTACAGTCGAACCAACGACATTTATCTGAACTAATGACACTTAGTCCCACTTAGGGTCCTATGTCTCCCAATGTACACCCTCTGGTAATACAATTGGTGAACCAGTATGAGTGAAACGACATTAAGTGACAAGCAACAAAAGAAAATGTACGAGTATTCGGGTTCTCCAGTCCCGTTAGTGTCATTCCTTGCATTTGGAATAATCTGCATATTCCTGGCAGTATTTGGAGGGACACTCCTTACACCGTTCTTCGGATTCTTCAGTATATTTATTACACCAATGCTGTTTGGATTCCTTGCAATTTTGTTCTTCAGTCTCGTTCCGTTCACTGTGGCCGTCAATAAACAATGGCAGGAAGCGATCATTCTCCGCTTTGGACGATTCATCCGATTAGTTGGCCCTGGCATCTTCTATAAATGGCCGTGGATTGAGCGGTTCCTTCGACAGGACATCCGTATACAAACACTCGACGTGATGAAGCAAGAGGTTATGACCCGAGATAACATCAGCCTCATGGTCGACGCCGTTGTCTTCATGAAAGTCATCAACACACCAAAGAGCCTCATTAACATCGTCAATGTTAAACTGAGTACTGTCCAATACGCACAGACAACAATGCGTGATGTTATTGGAAACGTCGAGCTCGATGAACTGCTTGCCCAACGCGATCAAATTGCAGAGCGTATCAAAACAATCGTGGATAAAGAAACGGAAGAATGGGGAGTCGACATCCTAAGTGTCAACCTCCAAAACATTGAACTCCCTGACGACATGAAGCGCGTCATTGCCCGTCAAGCTGAAGCCGAACGAGAACGCCGCGCTGTAATCATCAAAAGTGAAGGGGAACTCGTTGCAGCCAAGAACCTTGAAGAAGCTGTCCGACAAATGAGTAGCCAAGCCCTCTACTTACGAACCCTTTCGAGTCTAGAAGACATAAGCTTTGATCAAAGTAATACCATTGTCTTCGCAATTCCCATGGATGTCGTGCGCGGTCAGATTATGGGACTTGCAGGATTAGCAGGTGTGAATCAACCAGCTGTGGTTCGTGAAGTTCGTAAAAAGAAGAAAACCGATTGACCTTGAGATAACCTGAATACATCTAGAATCGACAGGGATTTTATCCCATGTCGATTCCACACCCTTTTTATCTCCCTTCAAGGAAGTGCTTGCAACGCTTCTTTGATTTGAAGACGGTTATTTTTTCGATTTTGATTTACTCCAAAAATCAGGTACTTTACCTTCTCTGGGACCCCATGGATCAGGATAATCTTTTCCGGAATAGCTTAGACGGAAGCCTGTGTCAAGCTCTGTTACTTGGGTTTCTTTGAGAATTGCTTGTCCAGCGACCAGTCGTTGGATTTGGTTTGTGCCCTCATAGATTTGGGTGAGTTTAGCACCGCGCATCATTTGTTCAGCTGGATAGTCCTTAGAGTACCCATAGCCGCCCATGATTTGGATGCAGTCAAGAGTGTTTTGCATGGCAGCATCGGTGGCGAAAAACTTGGCACAGCTGGATTCTTTGGTGTTACGTTGACCTTGGTCGACAAGCCAAGCAGAGTAGCGAGTAGCCCAACGAGCGTGCATGGCTCTGGATTCCATATCTGCGATCATGAAACTGATACCCTGGTAGGCTCCAATTGGCTTACCAAATTGTCTGCGGTGATTAGCGAAAATGGCGGCTTCATGGACGGCGCGTTGAGCGATACCTACGCCAAGTGCTGCGATGCCTGCTCGAGTGCGGTCGAGGGTTTGCATGGCGTACTTGAACCCTTTGCCAAGTTCTCCGAAAAGGCAATCATCCGGGATGCGGACATCTGTGAATTCGATTTCAGCTTGAAAGGATGCACGTTGGCCTAATTTGTCCTCTAGCATGGTCACTTCAATTCCAGGCAATTCTTTGTCCACTAGGTGAAGGGCCATTCCCTTGTAACCCTTGGTTGGATCGACAGTGGTGAAGACTGTGAGATATTTCGCAACATGACCATTAGTGCTGAAGCATTTTCGACCATTTATGACCCACTCATCACCATCTTTAGTAGCAAGTGTTTTTACTGCTGCAGCATCTGATCCGGCTTCACGTTCAGTTAGACAAAAAGAGGCGAATTGAGGTTCTTTGCCCGTGGCAAAAGGTTTGATATATTTTTCCATTTGTTCTGGCGTCGCAGTAATCAAAAGAGGTGTGAGTGCTAAGTTATTGGCCATGAATGTAGTGGCCACGCCACCATCACCATAACCAAAAGCTTCTCCAATGAGGGTTTCATCAACCATGGAATGCCCAGGTCCACCGTATTTTGTTGGAATGTGACTGTTCATAAGTCCAGCATCAAAGGCAAATTGTGCGAGTTTCCATGGAAATTCGTCAGCTTCTTCAAGCTCCCGAGCATAAGGAACAATATACTTCTTGGAAAACTCCATGGCTGTGTCAAAGATTTTTTGTTCTTGTTTGGAAAGAGCAAAATCGACCATTAAATTCAACCTCGGTTGGGTGAGGCGACTAATTATTTATCCCGCTTAAAAGTGTGCGGTTCGCTCGACACATAACTTTGCTATATAGTAGTCTGACTGGGTTGCCGCGGAGTATATCTTTATATGTCACCAACTGGCTAGTTTACAATGGACCGGGCGTAGGGTCATTCAACTGGACTGAGTGGTCACTGTAGCGGCGAGAAGTATTGGCACCTCTCTCCCCCCTAGAAAACCATTCCCTCTCCGATGTTTTCATTTTACCAGAGGTGTCTAATCCGCCAATGCTCCAGTGACAAAATAGACTGCATTTTCCACCAATTATCCTGATGAAATATCTCTCTTGTATAGTGATTAACTATAAGTAAAGGGACTTTGTACATACTTCAAACTAAATTCCTGAAGGAGTTTGGAATAATGGAAACTCATGAAGATAAAAGCGGACAAGCATTTCGAAAGTTTCTACGAAGAAATACAAGAATGACATTAGCCATTACTATAGTACTCGCAGTAGCTGCTATTGTCGCAGTGTACGTATTTTTCAAAGTTGTAGCAGATGCACAAGCCCTAGGAATCGTGCCAACTACCCTTGGACTATGGTCCGTCGGCACATTCTTCGTATTTTGCATAACATTGATTATCTGGGAGCTTATCTTTGTCGCAATTTGGCTTATTCCAGTAGTAATAGTCATATTCATTCTATGGTACAGAAAACTACCAGAAGAAGAACGAAAAGAGTACGGTATGTCCCCCAAACGTGGAACCGACCCCCGACGTACCGAAGGCAGTGGG